>NZ_JBFBGK010000003.1:0-189755 GCF_040684615.1 Streptomyces sp. NPDC089919 | reverse complement strand
CCCAACACCCTCCCGGACGTGCCGGCCCGCTGCGCCGCGCCGGTCGCACCGGACGCCCCACCAGCCCGGCCCGCGGGGGCCGGCTCCCCCCCGGAGGTCCGGGCGGGAGCCGGCCCCCGCGTCGTGCGCTCCGGCCCTCAGGACCCGGAGAGGAGCACCAGCTGCCGGGTGGCCCGGGTCATCGCGACGTAGCGGTCCACCGCCCCGGCGACCCCGGTGCCGAAGGTGTCCGGCTCGACGAGCACGACCAGGTCGAACTCGAGCCCCTTCGACAGCTCCGGGGTGAGCGCCCGGACCCGGTCGGAGCCCCCGCCCCGCTCCTCGTACGCCGCCACGAAGGCGGGGGTGCCGATGACGCAGGCCGTTCCCTCGGCGTGGTCGGCCAGCCAGCGCTCCAGCACCGCCGCCAGCTCGGTGACCCGGCCGCGCCCGACGGGCAGCTCGCCACCGCGCACCGAGCCGGGCACGTTGGCGTCCGGCAGCACCGCCCGGATCACCGGCTCCGCCTCCGCCATCACCTCTTGCGTGGTGCGGTAGTTGATGCTCAGCGGCGCCACCGTGACCCGGTCCAGGCCGACCCGCGCCAGCCGCTCCTGCCAGGACTCGGTGAAGCCCTGCCGGGCCTGGGCCCGGTCCCCGACGATGGTGAAGCTGCGGGACGGGCAGCGGCGCAGCAGCATCTGCCACTCCGCGTCGGTCAGCTCCTGCGCCTCGTCCACGACGACATGCGCGAACGGACCCGCCAACGGCTCGAGTTCGGCCCCGGGCAGGGCGGCCCCGTCGACCAGGGTGTCCTGCAGGTCCCGGCCCCGCAGCATCGTCACCGCGCCCTCGCCGTCGTCGTCGGCTTCGAGCAGGGCGTCGATCACCCCCGCCATCCGGGTCCGCTCGGCCGCCGCCGCGGCCGCCCGGCGGCGCGCCAGCAGGGCCGCCTGCGGATCGCCCAGCCGCTGCCGGGCCGCATCCAGCAGCGGCAGGTCGGCGAGCGTCCAGGCGTCCGGCTGCGGGCGCTGGAGCAGCCGCACCTCCTCGGGGGAGAGCCAGGGCGCGCACATCCGGAGGTAGGCGGGGACCGTCCAGAGGTCTCCGACCAGGTCGGCGGCCTCCAGCAGCGGCCAGGCCCGGTGCAGGGCCCCGATCAGCTCCCGGTCGCGCAGCAGCGCCGTGCGGAGCTGGTCGGCGGGGACCTCGTCGCCGTGCCGGTCGGCCAGGATCTCGAACAGCTCCTCCTGGATCTGCTCGCGCGCCTCGTTGTGCGGGGTGCCCGGCTCCGCGGCGTCGAAGGCCTCGGCCCAGTCCCGGGCGGTGAGCCGTACCTCGGCCCAGGGCGTGGTGACGGTCATCCCCTGCTCGGGCGGCGACTCGTAGAAGCGGACGGCGGTCTCGACCGCCCGCGCCATGTCGGCGGCGGCCTTCAGCCGGGCCGCCTCCGGGACCTCCTCCGGCACCGCCCCGGCCCCCTCGGCGACCAGGTCCCGCAGGGTGCAGGTGCGCACCCCCTCCTCGCCCAGGCTGGGCAGGACGTCGGCGACGTAGTCCAGGTACGGCTGGTGCGGGCCGACGAAGAGCACGCCGCCGCGGCGCTGCTGCAGACGCGGGTCGGAGTAGAGCAGGTAGGCGGACCGGTGCAGGGCGACCACGGTCTTGCCGGTGCCCGGGCCGCCGTCGACGACCAGCGCCCCGCGCGAGCCGGCCCGGACGATGGCGTCCTGGTCGGCCTGGATGGTGGTGAGCACGTCCCGCATCCGCCCCGACCGGGCGCGGCCCAGCTCGGCGATGAAGGCGGACTGGTCGTCGAGCGCGGCGTGCCCGACCGGGGCGTCGGCGCCGAAGACCTCGTCCCAGTAATCGCTGATCCGGCCGTCGGTCCAGCGGTACCGGCGGCGCCCGGCCAGCCCGGCCGGGTTGCCGTGGGTCGCCGCGAAGAACGGCTCGGCCGCGGGCGAGCGCCAGTCGGTCAGCAGCCGCCGGCCGGCGCTGTCGGTCAGCCCGAGCCGGCCGATGTAGAGCGGTGCGGAGCCGTCGGCGGGGACGATGCGCCCCAGGCACAGGTCCAGTCCGTAGCGCCGCAGCGCGCGCAGCCGGCCGGCCAGCCGGTGCACCTCCAGGTCCCGCTCCATCGCCTGCTGCCCCAGCCCGCCGGGCGCCCGGCGCGCGGCGTCCAGCCGCTCTGAGACCTCGGCGACCGCCTCGGCCAGGCTCTGCGCGACGGCCGCGAAGTGCTCCTCGTCGCCGGCGATCAGCTCCGGGGCGGCCTTGCCGGCCAGCCGCTCGGGCAGCACGAAGGCGCTGGTGGTGGTCGTGGTCGTGTGCTGCTGTGTGGTCGTGCCCTGCACGTCGTGGATCTCCCGTTCCCCCGGTTCCGGCCTCGGCGAGCGATTGTGCGGGACCACGGGGGCCTTGCCGCAAGCCCCCCTGTGCGCTATAAGTTGAAAGTGGCCGGGAGTGGGTTCGCCTCCTGTCGCCCCCTTTCCCTCCCCGACGGCTTCCCCGGGACCCCGCGCATCACAGCTGCCGGTCGAGCAGCGCCATCCCCAACTCGCTGACCGTGTAGTGGACTTCGCGGCGGTAGCGGTGGCCGGCGACCAGGCCGGCCTCCCGCAGCACGGAAAGGTGCTGGGAGACCGCGCCCGGGGTCAGGCCGCTCCGGGCGGCCAGCCCGGTGGTGGTCGAGGGGGTGGCGGTCTGCGCCAGCAGCGCCGCCCGGCTGCGGCCGAGCAGGCGGGCCAGGCCGGCCCCGGAGTCCCCCCGGCACTCCCAGAGGGTGCCGGCCCCGCGCGCCGGGTAGACCAGGCAGGGCGGCACCCCGGCCCGCCCGGGCAGCAGGTGGCAGCGGGCCGCGAAGGCGCTGGGCGCGAGGGTGAGCCCGCCGCCCGCCAGGTCGTGCCGACCGGCCGGCAGCGCCCAGGACACCAACCGGTCTTCTTCCCAGGTCAGTTCGGGGTGCAGCCGGGCCAGCACCTCCCGGATGCCGTCCTCCGCGAGCTGCCGGGTGCGGTAGGCGAGATCGGCCTCCAGGAGGGCGCGGATCCGGGGCCAGTGCGGGAGCACGGCCGCCTCCCACCATGCCCGGGCGGCCCCGGCCAGGTCTGCCGGCAGGGCGGCCGCCTCCTCCTCGAACTCGGCCAGCGGACACCGGGGCGCCGGGATGTCCGCGCCGGTCCCGGCCGCGGCGGCCGCCGGTCCCAGGCCCGCCAGGGGTGCGGTGCGGCGACGCAGGGCGGCGTCCGCGTCCAGCCCCAACGCCTCTTTGATCCACGGGAGATGGACGGCATGGGCGCCCGGGTCCGCCAGCGCGGCCCGGCTCGCCACGGTCTCCCACAGCGGCGAGAGCGCGAACCGCAGGCCCGCCATGTCCGCCAGTCCGAACCGCACGTCCCCCATGGACCGCTCCCCTTCCGATCTTTTAGCCCAGCCTAAATCAGTCGCCGGCCCCTGGTCCGGGTGGTGGGGTCTGCGTCCATGACCCTCTCTCCCACCGCACCAGCACCAGCACCGCGCCGCGGCCGGCCGCTGCTGCGCGACGCGGACTTCCGGCGCTTCTGGACCGCCGACGCGGTGAGCCAGGCCGGCACCGCCGTCACCCTGCTCGCCCTGCCGCTGACGGCCATCGGCACGCTCGGCGCCACCCCCTTCCAGGCGGGCCTGCTGGTCGCCTGCGAGTACCTGGGCTTCCTGCTGGTGGGCCTGCCGGCCGGCGCCTGGCTGGACCGGGTGCGCCACCGGCCCGTCCTGGTCGGCGGCGATCTGCTCCGGGCGGCCCTGCTGGTCTCCGTACCGGTGGCCGCGCTGCTGGACCGGCTGGGCCTGGTCCAGCTGTACGTGGTGGCGCTGGGCATGTCGGTGTGCACCGTCTTCTTCGACGTGGCCCACCAGAGCCACCTGCCGCAACTCGTCGCTCCGGAGGAGCTGGTGGCGGCCAACGTCACCCTGGAGGCGACCCGCAGCACCGTGGGGGCCGGCGGTCCCGGGGCGGCCGGTGCACTGGTGGCCGCGGTCACCGCCCCGGTGGCGCTGGCCTTCGACGCCCTGAGCTTCCTCCTCTCGGCACTGTGCCTGTCCCGGATCCGCCGCCCGGAGGCGGCACCGGCGCAGGCCGCCGGCGGTACCCGGCTGCGTACGGAGATCGCCGAAGGGCTCCGCTTCGTCCTCGGCGACCGGGAGCTGCGGGCGATCACCCTGGCCGCCGCGCTCTCCAACCTGTGGGGCACGGTGGGCGCGTCCATGCTGCTGGTGCTGCTGGCGGGCGAGTTGGACCTGTCTCCGTTCCTGTGCTCCCTGGTGTTCGTGGCGGAGGCGGTCGGCGGGCTGCTCGGCGCCCTGCTGGTCACCCGGGTCACGGGACGGCTGGGCGAGGGGCGGGCGATGTGCGCCTCCGTGATCACCGGAGCGGCGCTCTGGCTGGCCGCGGTGGCGTGCTTCCGGCCGGACGGCCGGTTCGCCGTGGCCGTCCTCCTCCAGGGGCTGGGCTGGACCGCGTTCATGACCTTCAAGGTCACCTCGGTCGCGGTGCGCCAGCGCCGCTGCCCCGCGCCGCTGCTGGGCCGGGTCAACGCCACCCACCGCTTCCTCGTCTGGGGCGTGATGCCGCTCGGCGCCCTGCTCGGCGGTGTGCTGGGCCAGTGGCTCGGCGCCCGGCCCGCGCTGTGGACCGGGGCGCTCGGCGAGCTCGGCGCCGTCCTCCCGCTGCTCTGCTCGCCGCTGCGGACCTCGCGTGACCGGGCCCGGTGACGGGGCGGCCGGGCTCCGGCTGCACCACGTGGACGTCTTCTCCGACACGCCCTTCGGCGGGAACGGCCTCGCGGTCTTCCACGACGCGGGCGCGCTGGACGCGGCCTCGATGCTGCGGATCACCCGCGAGTTCCGGCACTTCGAGTCGGTGTTCCTGAGCCGGGAGCCGGGGACCGGCCCCGGCGCCTGGCGGGCCCGGGTCTTCGACCTCGACGGGGCGCTGGACTTCGCCGGCCACCCGCTGCTGGGCGCGGCGGTGGTGCTGCACCACCTGCACGGCACCGGTCCGGCCGGGCGCCGGCAGCTGCGGGTGGGTGCGCGCACGGTCTCCGTGACGACCGGACGGACCCCGGACGGGCGGTACTCGGGGGTCCTGGACCAGGGGGCGCCGCTCTTCCTCGGGCGCCCCCCGGCCGCCGAACTGCCCGCCTTGGCAGAGCTGTTCGGCCTGGACCCGCGGGACCTGGACCCGGAGCTGCCGCCGGAGGTGGTCGACACCGGGCTGCGCTACCTGGTGCTGCCGGTACGCGGCGGGGCGCTCGCCCGGGCCCGCCCGGCCGGACCGCTCCCCGGCCCGCTCGCGGCGACCGGCGCCCGGTACGCGTACCTGCTCGACGCCGCGGTGCCCGAGGGCCGCCACTGGCACGACGACGGGCTCCTCGAGGACGTCGCCACCGGCAGCGGCGCCGGCTGCGCGGCCGCCTACCTGCGGCGCCACGGCCGGATCGGCGACGGCGTCCCGGCCGGCCTGCACCAGGGCCGCTTCACCGGCCGCCCCAGCCTGCTGACGATCGCCGCCCGGGGGCGCCCGGAGGACGTCCGCTCGGTCACGGTGGGCGGGCCGGTGACCCTGGTGGCCGAGGGCCGGCTGTACCGGACCGGCGACCGGTGACCCCCGGCGGGGCGGCAGCGCCGGGCTGCGGGCCGCCCGGGCCCGGATTAGCCTGATCGGGGGACCACTGGCGCGGAGGTGGCGCGATGACCGTCTTCCGGGGCCTGGCCGCGGGTGTGGCCGCCTGCGTGCTGGGCGGCGTACTGGCCGGGGTACCGGCCGTCGCCTCGACCGGCGGGCCACCGGGGTTGCGGGCCGACGACGACAACGGGATCGCCGGCCAGAGCGCGGCCACCATCGCCGACCGGGCCCGCACCACGATGGCCGCGGCCACCTCCATGCGCCTGGACGCGCAGATCCAGGACTCCGCCGGCACCACCGGGCTCGACCTCCAGCTGGACGTGGACGGCAACTGCGCGGGGGTCGTCACCCTGCCCGCCCAGGGCGGCAAGGCCGAGATGATCAAGCACGGCAAGGACGTCTGGATGAAGCTCGACGACACGCTCCTCAAGGCGCAGGTCCCGGGCAACGCGGGCGATCTGGCGGCCAAGCTGATCAACCACCGGTACATCCACGGCACCACCGACAACGCGATGCTGGGCCAGTTCACCTCCTTCTGCGACCTCACCGAGTTCCGGCGCGGCTTCACCACCAAGCCGGTCTCGGAGCAGCTGACCAAGGGCGGCCGGACCACCGTGGCGGGCGCCCCGGCCATCACGGTCACCAGCCGGCACGACGACGAGACCGGCACGTACGCGGTGGCCACCGAGGGCAAGCCCTACCTGCTCAGGGCCGAGGTCAAGGACGCCGACGGCAAGGTCCAGACCGCGGAGTTCCGGGACTTCGACCAGCCGGTGCCGACGAAGACGCCGGCGGCGGACGACACCATCGAGTTCAACGACCTCCAGTAGGACCCCGCCCGCCGCCTCCTGTCCCGCCCGGCACCCCGGCACGTTCTGCGCCGGTACTCCTTCGGCACCCCGGCCGTTCCCCGGCCGGGGTCCCGGCGTGTGCGCGGCCCGCCCGGAATGCCAGCCGCCATCGAGCCGAGGTCGAGCAGTTCCCCGCACGGTGTGGACGGATCGTCATGCCCATGTCGATCGTCCCCTCTGCTCCGACCCTCCGGCGCGGCGCGCCGGAGAAGAACCCGGAGGTTCTCGGTGCGTATCGGTTCTCCCTCGCGCGGCACCGGCCCCACCCGCCGGCGACTGCCCTGGGCCCGGGCCCTGGTCGGCTCCGCGGCCGCCTTCGCCCTCCTCGCCCCGGCCGCGGTCGCCGCCGGTCCCCCGCCCGGCCCCGAGGACACCCGGCTCTGGTCCCCGCGCGCCCTCGACCGGCTCCCCTCGGTCGGCGGCCGCGCCGCGCCGCCGGCCCGCCCCCTCCCCTCCGGCGGGGACCACGCCCCGAAGTGGCGGCCCGGTACGCCGAGTTGGCCGGCGGCGGGCCGGGCCTCGCTCCTCGTGGGCCCGGGCCCGGCCGCACGGTCCGGGGCGAGTGCCGCCCCGCGGGCCGGGTTCCCCGTCACACTGGCCCCGGCCCCGGCGGCCGCAGGGACGGCGGTCCGGCGCGGCGCGGGCGGCGCCGGACACCGCGCGGCGGCCGCCGGCGCGACGGTGGACGCGACCCTCGCCGACCGGACGACGGCCCGACGCGCGGGCGTCCAGGGCCTGCTGGTCTCCCTCACGCCCCGGGACGCCAAGGGCGTCGGCCGGGTGCGGGTGGGTCTCGACTACACGGCCGTCCGGGCCGCGTACGGCGGTGACTGGGCGGCCCGGCTCCGGCTGGTGGCCCTGCCCGGGTGCGCCCTGACCACCCCCTCGCTGGCGCACTGCCGCACCCGTACACCGGTACCCGGGGCGGTCAACGCGGTACGCGCCGGGACCCTGCGCGCCGAGGTCGACCTGGCAGCGGCCGGTCCGGCGGCATCCCGGCAGGGCGGCGCCCTGCTCGCCCGCGCCGCGACCGTACTGGCCGCCGAGGCCGCGCCGGAGGGCTCGGCCGGCGACTACAAGGCCACCGCGCTCTCCCCGACCGGATCCTGGAGCGCGGGCGGCAACGCCGGTACGTTCCACTGGACCTACCCGGTCACCGTGCCCCCGGCCCTGGGCGGTACCGCACCGTCGGTGACGTTGTCGTACGACTCGGCGAGCGTGGACGGCCGGACCGTCAGCCGCAACGCCCAGTCCTCCTGGATCGGCGACGGCTGGGACTACAGCCCCGGCTACATCGAACGCTCCTACCAAAGCTGCAAGCAGGACGGCAAGGACAACACCGGCGAAGCCTGCTGGAGCGGCAAGCAGCCGGTCACCATGGCCCTCAACGGCACGCAGACCGCCCTGATCCAGGACGACGCGAGCAGGACGTGGCGGACCGCCGACGGCGCCCGCACCAAGGTCGAACTCGCCACGCTGCCCTCCGGCCTCTCCAACGGCGACAACGACGGCGAGTACTGGAAGATCACCACCACCGACGGCATCCAGTACTACTTCGGCGCCCAGACCAAGCCCGGCACCACCACCGGCCCCGTCTCCAACGCCACCTGGACCCGCCCCGTCCACGCCAACAACACCGGCGAACCCTGCTACCGCAGCGACTTCGCCACCTCCTGGTGCCAGCAGGCCTGGCGCTGGAACCTCGACTACGTCGTCGACACCCGCGCCGGCCTGGTCAGCTACACCTACGCCACCGAGACCAACCACTACGCCCGCAACCCCGACACCGCCCACCCCGACGGCACCCTCACCCCCTACACCCGCGGCGGCGTCCTCACCGAGATCGGCTACGGCTCCAAGCTCACCGACACCACCGGACCGACGGCCAAGGTGCTGTTCACGTCGGCGGAGCGCTGCGACCCGACGGTCGACGCGGCAGCCGACTGCGGTGCCCCGCCCACCACTTCGACGGCGAGGGCCTGGCCCGACGTGCCGTTCGACCAGAACTGCACCGCCACGACGGCGGTGAAGGACTGCAAGCACTACGCGCCGACCTTCTGGAGCACCAAGCGCCTCGCCAAGATCACCACCCAGGTCCTCACCGGCGGCACCCCCAGCACCGTCGACGAGTGGACCCTCAGCCACGAGTACCCCGACCCGAAGGACGGCACCACGCCCTCCCTCTGGCTCGCCTCGGTCGCCCGTACGGCACATGACGGGGCAGCCGAACTCTCCCTCCCGGCAACCGACTTCGCGGGTCAGCTGATGCCCAACCGCGTCGACAGCGGCCAGGACAACCTCTCCCCCCTCAACCGCCGCCGCATGACCGCCGTCACCACGGAGTCGGGCCTGCGCATCGCCGTCGACTACGCCCAACCGGACTGCGTCCCCGGCCAGTTCCCGGCCCCCGACGCCAACGGCAAGCGCTGTTACCCGGTCTACTGGAACCCGTCGCCCGGCACCCCGATGGACCCCACCCTCGACTGGTTCCACAAGTACGTCGTCGCCGGCATCTCCGAGGTCGACGCCACCTCCGCCGGCGCCGACCCCTCCCCCACCCGCACCACCCGCTACGAGTACGTCGGCCCGGCCGCCTGGCACCGCGACGACGGCGAACTCACCGAGACCAAGTCCCGCACCTGGAACGACTTCCGCGGCTACGCGGAAGTCATCGTCCGCAAGGGCAACACCCAGGCCCGCCCGACCGACAAGACCACCCAGGCTTCCACGGTCTATCTCCGCGGCATGGACGGCGACTACAAGGCCGACGGCACCCGCCGCTCGGTGTCGGTCCCGGGCACCCCGACCCCCGACGCGGCCCCGCTGGCCGGCTTCGTCCGCGAGACCCGCACGTACACGGGCGACGGCGGCACGGTCGCCTCGAGCACCGTCAACGACCCCTGGACCGGCCCGGTCACGGCCCGCCGGGCCCGGGGCGGCGGCCTGCCGGAGCTGACCGGGCAGGCCGTCCGCACCGCCAGGTCGACCACCACGGCCGGGCTGTCGGACGGCGGCACCCGCACCACCGCCAAGACCTCCACCTTCGACCCGGACTCGGCGGTGGTCCGCACCGAACTGGACACCGCGACCGGGCTGCCGGACCGGTGCACCACGACCTCGTACGCCTCGAACGCGGCCGCCGGCATCCTGGACCTGCCGATCGAGCAGGTCTCGGTCACCGGTGACTGCTCCACCGCGCCGGGCAAGGACACCACCTACGCCCACACCCGCACCCTCTACGACGGCAAGCCCTACGGCGAGATCGGCCCGGTCGGCGCCGCCACCACGGCGCAGGTCGTCGACGGCTACGACGGCGCCACCCCGTCCCACACCCTCGACACCGTCACGGAGTACGACGCGTACGGCCGCCCGGTGAAGGTGACGGACCCGCTCGGCAACCCCACGAGCACGGCGTACACGCCCGCTTCGGGCGGCCTGCCGACCAGGATCGCGGTCACCGGCCCGATGGGCGCGGGCTGGACCACCACCACCGACTACGCCACGGCCCGCAACCTGCCGGTGAAGACCACCGACCTCAACAACCGCGTCGCCGAACTGGCCTACGACCCGGCCGGCCGCCTCACCAAGGTCTGGCAACCGGGCCGCAACCGGGCGACCCAGACCGCCAGTCTCGAGTTCGGGTACGCGCTGAGCCGCACGGGGCCGAGCGTGGTGACGACCCGTACGCTGCGCGACGACGGCAAGTACCAGTCCGCCTACCAGATCCTGGACGCCTTCCTCCAGGTCCGGCAGACCCAGGAGGCTCCGGCGGACGAGTCGGCCGGCCGCGTCCTGACGGACACCTTCTACAACTCCCTCGGCCAGGTCGTGAAGACCAACGCGGCCTACTGGGAGAAGACCACGACCCCCTCCGGGACCCGCTTCCTCGCCGACGACACCCAAGTCCCCTCCCAGAAGGGCGTCTTCTATGACGGCCAGGGCCGCAAGACCGCCGAGACGCAGTCCTCGCACGCGGCCGAGCAGTGGCGCACGACCCTCTCGTACGCCGGTGCCGACAAGGTGAACACGCTGCCGCCGGCCGGCGGGACGGCCACCACCGTCGTCAACGACGCCCGCGGCAAGGTCCAGCAGCTCCGGCAGTACACCGACCGGGCCGACCTGGGCAGCGACGACGCCCGCACCTTCACTCCCACCACCTACGGGTACGACGCCCGGGGGCAGCTGGCGAAGGCCACCGATGCCGCCGGGAACGCCTGGACGTACGCGTACGACCTGTTGGGCCGGCCGACGTTCCTGACGGATCCCGACAAGGGCCGCACCGAGACGCACTACGACGCGGTGGGCCGGGTCGCCTGGACCAAGGACGCCCGCGGCCAGGTCCTGCACACCACCTACGACAAGCTCTCCCGCAAGACCGGCCTCTACAAGGACGCGGTGACGGACGCCAACCTCCAGACCTCCTGGTCCTACGACCGCCTCGCCAAGGGCCAGGCCGACGGCTCCACCCGCTACGTCGGCGGCAGGAACGGAGCCGCCTACACGACCGAGATCACCGCGCTGGACACCGCGTACCGGCCGCTGGGCTCCAAGGTGACCGTCCCGGCCGCGGAGGGGAAGCTGGCGGGCACCTACACCTCCACCACGACCTACACCCCGGTGACCGGCAAGCCCGTGTCGGTCACCCTCCCCGGCATCGGCGGCCTGCCCGCCGAGACCGTCACCACCGGCCTCAGCGCCACCGGCCTGCCGGTCACCCTGTGGAGCGAGGAGGCCGACTACGTCAACCGGACGAGCTACGACCCCTTCGGCCGGGTCCGCCGGGCCGTCTACGGCGACGTGCCCAAGCAGCTCGCCTACACACCGCAGTTCGACGAGGCCACCGGCCGGCTGAGCGCCACCTCCCTCGACCGGCAGACCGGCCCGGGCGACACCCAGGTCACCGGCTCCGTCGACGCCACGACCTTCACCTACAAGCCGTCCGGTGACATCACCTCCGTCGCGACCCGGCGGGACGAGGGACCGGCCGGTTTCACCACCGACCGGCAGTGCTTCGGCTACGACCACCTCCAGCGGATGACGCAGGCCTGGACCGACAAGGGCACCACCTGCGCGAGCACGCCCAAGGCCTCGGACGTGGGCGGCCCGGCCCCGTACTTGCAGTCGTACGGCTTCGACGTCACGGGCAACCGGACGAAGCTGGTCGAGCACGACCCGGCCGACACGTCCGGGGCCAAGGACGCCACCACCACCTACGCCTCACCCGCGGGCGGCTCCGCTCGTCCGCACACGGTCACCTCGGCCACGACCACCGGCCCCGGGGCCACGGTCGACGCCTCCTACACCTACGACGCTTCGGGCAACACCCTGACCCGGCCCGGCGGTCAGACGCTGACCTGGGACGCGGAGAACCGGCTGGCCTCGAACACCGGCAGCACGTACCTCTACGACGCGGAGGGCACCAGGCTGCTGCGGCGGGACGCGTCGAAGGTGACGCTCTACCTCGGCACGGACGAGCTGACCCTCACCAGGTCCACGGGCGCGCTGACCGGCACCCGCACCTACGCCGGCCCCGGCGGCGGGCCGTCGATCGTCCGCACGCCGACGTCGCTGACGTACGAGGGGACGGACCACCACGGCACGGCCTCGACGTCGCTGGACGCCGGGACCCTGGCGATCACCCGCCGCGACACGAAGCCGTACGGCGAGCCCCGCGGCACGGCCCCGTCGTCCTGGCCGGACGACAAGGGCTTCCTCGGCAAGCCGAAGGACACCACCGGCCTCACCCACATCGGCGCCCGGGAATACGACCCCTCCCTGGGCCGCTTCCTCAGCCCCGACCCCGTCCGCGACCTGACGGACCCGCAACAACTGCACGGCTACACCTACGCCAACGCCAGCCCGGTCACCAAGTCCGACCCGACGGGCCTGATCTGGGGCATCCCCTGCTACGAGACCGGCGACTGCGCCGCCCCCAAGGGTGGGACGATCAACGACGGCGGTGCCGGCCCCGACAGCGTCAACAACATGCCGGGCAGCGACGCCCCCGCCGGTCTGCCCTCCACCTCGCCCCCCGTGCAGACGGGTGGTCGCAATCTCGGCTGCAACAGCTACTGCCGCGACATGCTGCAGATGCTGAAGGAGAAGAGCGCCACGATGGACAAGGACACCAAGCTGGCGCAGGAGTTGGAGACCTACATGCTCGTCAGGGCGGGTGTCCAGGAATGCGAGATCGACGGCAGCCCCGGAATGCGTGCCGGCTGTATGGAGAAGTCCGACCTCCCTGGTCAGGGTGACGGCATCGACGAGCTGCTCGGGCAGTGGATATCGGGTAACGGCGGGGAATTCGTATACGTGGGCAAGGACACCATCGTCGGCCAGATCGCTCACTCAGGAGCCGCGAACAAAGCACTCAACGAGGTCTGGTACGCGCAGTCGAGGTACGGCATCGAGGCCGGCGGGCCGCTGGACCACACGATCGGCACGGGTTGGAAGCAATTCGCCAAGGACGTGGCCGGCATGCTGACACACGGGCACATCGGTACGTCCCACCCGGAAGATTTCCTAGGTTCCTACAACATGGTCTTCCAGACTGTGGCGGTCAACCCCGACAGCGTGCAGGTGGCTGTCGGAATGTACAACGCGACAGGCATCGCGTCGCTGACCCACTATCTGCCGAACGTCAACGTGGGAACCCCCGGCGCCACGGTGACGCAGCACTACTTCTTCACCGTCACCGTGAACCGGACCGGCGTGCGGCTCGACTGACGGGCTGCGAGTCGTCGGCCTGCGGGTCGACGACCGTACAAGGCGGGTTGAGGACCGGTGGAGTTCCCGTCGCCGGTCCTCGGCCCGCTGTTCATATGCCCCTGGAACCTGATCCACTGGACTTCATGTCCCAGAGCAACCAATCGGGCGCCCTGCTCGCCATCAGCGATCTGCACATCCACCACCCCGAGAACCGAGCCATCGTGGAGGCGATGCGGCCGCAATCGGACGAGGACTGGCTGCTCGTGGCCGGGGACGTCAGCGAGACGTTCGGTGACATCGAGTGGGCGCTGACGTTGCTGAAGGAGCGGTTCCACACCGTCGTGTGGGCCCCGGGGAACCACGATCTGTGGACGCCGCCGAAGGACCCGGTCACCACCCGCGGCGAGAAGCGGTACACGGAGATCGTCGAGATGTGCCGGGCCCTGGGCGTGCACACGCCCGAGGACCCGTACCCGGTGTGGGAGCAGGACGGCCGGCGGCTGACCGTGGCGCCGCTGTTCGTCCTGTACGACTACTCCTTCCACCCGCCCGGCACCGCCACCATGCGCGAAGCCCTCACCAAGGCGGTCGAGGCGCGGGTGGTGTGCACGGACGAGTTCCTGCTCCACTACGACCCGTACCCGAGCCGCGCGGCCTGGTGCGAGGCGCGGCTGGCGTACACCGAGGAGCGGCTGGCCGCGCTCGACGGGGCGCCGACGGTGCTGGTGAACCACTTCCCGCTGGTGCGGGAGCCCACCCGGATCCTGCGCCGGCAGGAGTTCGCCCTGTGGTGCGGTACCGAGAAGACCGCCGACTGGCACGTGCGGTTCAACGCCGAGGCCGTGGTCTACGGGCACCTGCACATCCCGCGGACCCAGGTCTTCGACGGGGTGCCCTTCCAGGAGGTCTCGATCGGCTATCCCCGCGAGTGGCAGCCGCGGCCGGGCCCGCCGCCGGGGCAGCCGCGCCGGGTGGTGACCCGTGGTGCGGCCGGGCTGCCGGTCAGCGCGACGGACGGCGCCTGAGGGCCCGCGCAGGTACGGCGACGGCGCCGGTCCCCGCTGGGGGGCCGGCGCCGTCGGGTCAGCGGGCGCGCGCGGCGCCGGTCAGGAGGCCTTCACCTCAGGAGGCCTTCACCGTGCCGGTGAAGGGCTTGCCGGGGACCGGCTGCCAGTTCGCGTCGTAGCCGACCAGCCGGGCCCGCAGGGACTCGGCCGGCTCGGTGAGCCGGTCGGTGGCGGTGGGGACGGTCAGCACCGTGCTGGTCTTGCCGGCCTGGACGGTCCACCCCAGGTAGCCCTTCCCGGCGAGCTCGTGCAGCGGCCGGGTGGGGCTGGCGGAGCCGGGGCCGTAGTTCTCCTCCAGCCACTTCTTGTCGACGTCCGCGGTGGAGAGTTCGGCGCCGCGGGTCACCGGCAGGAAGGCGAACTCGCCGTAGAGGTCGGTGTCGGCGGCCGCGGAGAGGGTGATCTTCCAGGTCAGCGCCTTGCCCTCGGTGACCTTGTCGGCGACCGGGACGGCCTTGACGACCGGCATCGGGTCGTCGTTGAGGGCGGTGACGCCGCCGCGGTGGGCGCCGACGACGGTGCCCTTGACGGCCTTGACGAAGACGTCCTGGTTCAGGTTGCCGCCGAAGCGCTTGTTGCCCTTGACGGTGACCGGGACGTTGATCTCGTGGCCGCCCGGGTGGACGGTGACGATCCTGGACGGGGTGGCCCGCCCGTCGGGCGACGGGACGAAGACCCGGACCTGGCCGCTGCCGTGGCCGGAGATCCGGACCGGGACCGTGTAGGTACGGGTGCCCGAGTCGCCCTCCTTGACACTGAGGCGGCCGATGTCGACGCGGGCGAGGTCGGCGGTGCGGACCGCGGGGGTGCCCGGGCGCCAGCCCCAGGCGTCCATCAGCCAGGCCTGGCCGGTGCGGCTGCGGGGGGTGAGGTCCAGGGACTTCAGGTGGCCGAGGTCCAGGCCGGCGCGGGTGGCGGCGGTCAGCGGGACCCGGACCTCGCGGCCCCAGAAGGAGGCGGTGCGGTCGGAGCCCGGCAGGCCGTCGACGCGGACCCGGTCGAGGGTGGCGCGGCGGCCGGCGGCGTCGGTGACGGCGACGTCGAGGGTGGTACCGGTGGTGTTGGGCGGCACGATCACCCGCAGGGCCAGCGCCTTGGCGCCGGCGAGCGAGAAGGGCGCGGCCGGGCGGACGGCGACCTTCCGGCCGGGCGCGGTCCACTTCAGGGCGAGGGCGTCGCGGCCGGGCTCCTTCTCGGTCTCCCAGCCCGCGAAGTGCGGGGAGGTGCCGACGGTCCCGCGGGGCAGGCAGGCGCGGGCCGGGTCGGGGTCGACCTGGGCGCAGACGCGGCCGCCGGCGGTGACGGCGGTGCCGGGGCCGGGCAGCACGGCGGGGGTGCGGTTGCCGCCCACGGCGTGGCTGAGCACCCGGGCCGGGCCGGCCGAGGGGGCGCGCCGGCCGGTGCCGTCGAGCAGCGGGCGGACCGCGTCGTCGCCGGCGACGAACAGGCGGGCCGCGGCGGCGATGTAGGTGGCGCCGGCGGCCTGCTGGTCGGTGGCCTTCAGACGGGTCTTCCTGGTCTTGGCGCAGACCGGGTCGGGCTTCTCGCCGTCCCAGAAGTCGTCCTCGGAGGGGGCGGCGGACTGGCCGGGGGTCCACTCGCTGTTGAAGAAGTTGTGGTTGGCGCCGACCACGTACACGGAGCTGTGCAGGGCCGTGCCGGTGCCGGTGCCGCGGGTGCCGTCGGTGTAGATCTCGCCCTGGAGGTCGGAGACGTCGCCGTCGCAGCCGGGCAGGACGGTCATCGAGGGCACGTCGGCGACCGGGTTCTGGCCGAAGATGGTGGGGCCGATCAGGACGTTGCCGCGGATCTTCCAGCGGACCGGTCCCTTGGCCCCGTCCTGGGCGGCGGGGGCCGGGTAGAGGCTGTCCATCGCGGCGCGGTTGACGCCCTCGCCGCCGCGGGAGTGGCCGACCAGCATCACGCGGGAGAGGTCGGCGGGCGCGGTGGCGCGGACCGCGGCCGGGGCGTCGGTGCGGTGCGCGGCCCAGTCGGCCCAGCGGGCCAGGTGCTGGCGGACCAGTGAGGAGCGGGCCTGGGCGCCGCCGTCCTCGGCCTGCCAGTCCTGGCCGTTGATGCCGTTGGCGGAGATGGAGACGGTCACGTAGCCCTGGGAGGCCAGGAGTTGCTGGGCGCGCAGGTAGCCGCGGTGGCTGGGGATGGGCTTGGCGCCGGGCTTGCAGGGCCAGTCGCCGGTGGTCTCGCCGGCGGCGGTGTAGCAGGTGCCGTGCCGGCCGTGCAGGAAGAGGGCCAGGGGCCGCTTGCCCGGGGCGCCCTGGGGGCCGACCACGACGGCCTGCATCTCGACCGCGGCCGGGAAGCCGGGCAGCTTGACGGACTTCAGGGCGTACTCGCCGCTGGTCGTGCGGTACGGGCCCTTCTTGCCGGGGTCGACGGGGTTGGCGGGCAGCGGGGCCTCGGGCTGCGCCAGGCCGGTGCCGGGCCGGGACTGCGGGGCCCGGTCCGGTGCGGCGGCGTCCAGGCGGCGGCCGCCGGCCAGCACCTTGAGGCCGGTGGTGCCGCCGAGTTCGACGCCGTCCAGCCGCAGCCGGAAGGAGCGCCCGTCGGCGGCGGGCTGGGGCCGGCCGAGCAGCCGGTCCCCGGCGTAGAACTCGACCCGCGCGTCCCCCATGGGCACCCGCGCGGCCGGCGTCCACACCAGCGCCCGGCCGGCCGCGTCGCCTGTGATCCGCCAGCCCTCGGGCAGTGCGGTGTCGGTCCCCCGGAGTGCGGCCGGGGCGCCGGCGGGGGCCGCGTGGGCGGTCCCCGCGGCGCCGGCCGCGAGCGCGAGGACGGCGGCGGCGGCCGTCGCTCCGCGTGTGACACGTATCAAGGTGGTCTTCCTCATCGTCGGTCTGGGATGGTCCGGGCCGGTTTGGGCCGGTCCGGTCGGGGCGCCGCGGCGGTGCCGGGCGTCCCGGGGGCTCCCCCGCCCCGCCAGACGTCAACTCGGGGCCATGGGTTGCCCCGTTCGAGTGATCCGACGCTCCATCAGATCTCCACCAGGTCAAGCGTCCCGGACTCTTGACTCTGTTACCGGCGGTAGCAGATTCTCGAAAAGGTGAACATTTATCTGTTCATGACAATCCCCCAAGAGACTTCCGGAGTGGCCCATGACGTCCCGACCCCCCACCCGCCGGCGCGCCCGCCACCGGCCGTTCGGCATCCTGGTCGTGCTCCTCGCCATGCTGGCCGCGGTGTTCGGCCCGGCCTCCGCCTCCTCGGCCTCCGGGGACGACCAGGGCTGGTGGAACCCGACCGCCCGGCCCGCGCCCGACTCCCAGATCAACGTCACCGGCGAGCCCTTCAAGGGCACCGACGCGAACGGCAAGGTCCGCGGCTTCGTCGACGACCACGTCCACCTGATGTCCAACGAGGGCTTCGGCGGCCGGCTCATCTGCGGCAAGCCCTTCTCCGAGGACGGCATCGCCGACGCCCTCAAGGACTGTCCGGAGCACTACCCGGACGGCTCGCTCGCCGTCTTCGACATGATCACCAAGGGCGGTGACGGCAAGCACGACCCGGTCGGCTGGCCCACCTTCAAGGACTGGCCCGCCCATGACTCGCTGACCCACACCCAGACGTACTACGCCTGGGTCGAGCGGGCCTGGCGCGGCGGCCAGCGGGTCCTCGTCAACGACCTCGTCACCAACGGGGTCATCTGCTCGGTCTACTTCTTCAAGGACCGCAGCTGCGACGAGATGACCGCCATCCGCTTGGAGGCGCGCAAGACGTACGAGATGCAGGACTACATCGACAAGATGTACGGCGGCCCCGGAAAGGGCTGGTTCCGGATCGTCACCGACTCCGCGCAGGCCCGCGAGGTCATCAAGCAGGGCAAGCTGGCCGTCGTCCTCGGCGTCGAGACCTCCGAGCCCTTCGGCTGCAAGCAGATCCTCGACGTCGCGCAGTGCAGCAAGGCCGACATCGACAAGGGCCTGGACGAGCTGTACGCGCTCGGCGTGCGCAGCATGTTCCTGTGCCACAAGTTCGACAACGCCCTGTGCGGGGTGCGCTTCGACTCCGGGGCGCTCGGCGTGGCCATCAACGTCGGCCAGTTCCTGTCGACCGGTACCTTCTGGAAGACCGAGGAGTGCACCGGCCCCCAGCACGACAACCCCATCGGCCTGAACGCCGCCGCGGCGCCGGCGGCCGTGAAGCGGCTGCCCGAGGGCGTCGCGTTCCCGGGGTACGCGGCCGGGGCGCAGTGCAACTCCCGGGGTCTGACCGACCTCGGCGAGTACGCGGTGCGCGGGATGATGAAGCGCAAGATGATGCTCGAGCTCGACCACATGAGCGTGAAGGCCGCGAGCCGGTCCCTCGACATCCTGGAGTCGGAGAGCTACCCGGGCGTCATCTCCTCGCACAGCTGGATGGACATGGACTGGACCGAGCGGCTCTACAAGCTCGGCGGCTTCATCGGCCAGTACATGAACGGCTCCGAGGCCTTCACCGCCGAGGCCCGCCGCACCAAGGCGCTGCGCGACAAGTACCACGTCGGGTACGGCGTCGGCACCGACATGAACGGCGTCGGCGGCTGGCCGGCCCCGCGCGGCGCGGACGCGCCCAACCCGGTCCGCTACCCCTTCCGCAGCGCGGACGGCGGCTCGGTGCTGGACCGGCAGGTCACCGGTGAGCGCGTCTGGGACTACAACAAGGACGGCGGCGCGCAGTACGGCCTGGTGCCGGACTGGCTGGAGGACATCCGGGCCACCGGCGGACAGGACGTGGTCGACGACATGATGAAGGGCGCCGAGTCGTACCTGACGACCTGGGGCTCCTCCGAGAAGCACCGGTCGGGGGTGAACCTGGCGGCGGGCGTCCCCGCTTCGGCCTCCTCGGCGGAGTGGTGGAACCCCTTCGTCAGCTACGCGCCGGGCCGGGCCGTGGACGGCGACCGCGGCACCCGCTGGGCCAGCGAGTGGAACGACGACCAGTGGCTCCAGCTCGACCTGGGCTCCACCAACCTGGTCAAGCGCGTCACCCTCGACTGGGAGGCCGCGTACGGCAGGTCGTACCGGATCGCCCTCTCGGCCGACGGGCAGAACTGGCAGACGGTATGGTCCACGACCGAGGGGGACGGCGGGCTCGACACGGCCCGGTTCACCGCAACTCCCGCCCGCTACCTGCGCGTCGAGGGGCAGCAGCGGGGCACCGGCTGGGGCTACTCCCTGCACGAGGTCGGCGTCTTCAGCGACTGACGGCGACGGCAGCACACCGAGCGCCGGGGCCGGCCGGATCAGCACCCCTGATCCGGCCGGCCCCGGCCGTTTCCGCACAGCGAACGCACGCGAGCGAGAGGAAGACAGATGGCACGCATGCCGTCGGCCGACCGGCGCCGGCAGCTGACCGAGGCCGCCATCCGCGCGATGACCCGGGACGGGGTCCCCCGGACGACCACCCGCTCCATCGCGGCCGAGGCGGGCGTCTCGTTGAGCGTCGTCCACTACGTCTTCGAGTCCAAGCAGAACCTGCTGGAGTCGGTGATCGAGGCGATCACCGAGCACTACATCTCGGTGGTGCGGGAGGCGATCCGCCCCCGGGCGACCCTGCGGGAGACCATCCGGGCCGGCTTCCAGGCCTACTGGGACCACGTCCAGGCGAACCCGGGCGAGCACATGCTGACGTACGAGCTGACCCAGTACGCGCTGCGGCAGCCCGGCTTCGAGCACCTGGCCCGCCGCCAGCACGAGCTGTACTGCGAGACGTACCGGGAGCTGATCGGCCGGCTGCGCCTGGGCATGGGCTTCGAGCTGGCGATACCCGACCCCCAGCTGGCCCGCTACCTCGCGGCCATGACCGACGGCCTGACCCTCAATTTCCTGGTGCTCGGCGACGCCGAGGCCGCGGCCGGCCTGCTGGACATGGTCACCGACCACGTGGCGGGTCTGGTCGTGCCGGAGCCCGCCGGGCCCGCTCCCGCGCTGGAGGACCGCTCCCGGGCGTGATCCCCGACGTGCGGACGGTGGCCGGGCTGGGAAGACTGGGGGTAGGGCGAACCGGCGACCGGTGGCCGGAGCGTACGGAGACCGCCGGGCGAGAGGGTGACGACCCGCGCGGGCCGTGCCCTCCCGGCGGAGGGAGAGCACGGGTGACGGGCCAAACCTTCGGAGCGGACGACGTGGACGGCTTCGGCGGCGACCGGGCACCCGGCGCCGCCGAAGGCGCGGCCGCGCCCGGAGCCGCCGCGGGCGGGCCCGGGACCCCGATGGGCCTGCTCGACGTGCTGGGCGTCGCCGCGGTGGTGCTCGACGCCCAGGGGCGGATCGTCTTCTGGAGCCCCCAGGCCGACGAGCTGTTCGGCTACCGCGCCGCCGAGGCCCTGGGCCGGCCCGCGGCCCAGCTGCTGGTCCACCGGGAACACACCGAGCTGGTGGTCCGGCTCTTCGCGGAGGTGCTGAGCAGCGGTGACAGCTGGGCGGGCGCCTTCCCCGTCCGGCACAAGGACGGCAGCACCCGGCTGGTGGAGTTCCGCAACATGCGGCTCACCGACGGCCTGGGCGACGTCTACGCCCTCGGCATCGCGGCCGACCACGCCACGGTCCGGCAGGTGGAGACCGACCTCGCGCTCTCCCAGCGGCTGGTCTCCCAGTCCCCGATCGGGCTCGCCCTGATGGACACCGACCTGCGCTTCGTGCTGGTCAACCCCGCCCTGGAGCGGATCGACGGCATCCCCGCGGTCCAGCACCTGGGGCGCCGGGTCCGCGGCACCCTGCCCTTCCAGGACATCAGCGGCACGGAAGCGGCGCTGCGGCAGGTCCTGGCCACCGGCCGGCCCCTGCTGGACCGGGAGGCGGTGGGCGCGCCGGCCGCCGACGACGGGGCCGAGCGGGCCTGGTCGGTGTCGTTCTACCGGCTGGAGGGGGCCCAGGGACGGGTGCTGGGCGTGGCCATGTCGGTGGTCGACGTGACCGAGCGGCACCGGGCCTCCACCGAGGCCGACCGGGCCCGGCGCCGGCTGGCGCTGATCGCCGACGCCTCCGCGCGGGTGGGCACCACCTTGGAGGTGGACCGGACCGCCGAGGAGCTGGCGGCGGTGACGGTGCCGGTGCTGGCGGACATCGCCGCGGTGGACGTGCTGGACTCCGTGGTCTCCTGCCGCCGCCCGGGCACGATGGAGGACAGCGGGCCCGAGCTGTTCCGGGCGCTGGCCCTGTCGACGGCGTACCCGACCGAGGCCGAACAGGCCGCGGACCCGCCCGGGGAACCCGCCATGTACGGCGCGGACCGGCTGGTCACCCGCTGCGTGCACAGCGGCCGGCCGGTGCTGGTGCCCCGGGTCGGCCCGGCGGACCTGGCCCGGATCGCCCGCAGCGCCCCGGCCGCCGCCGCGCTGGCCCGGGCCGGCGTCCACTCCTACCTCGCGGTACCGCTGATCGCCCGCGGCGAGGTGCTGGGCGCGCTGGACCTCAAGAGGGCCCGCAACCCGCTCCCCTTCGACGAGGACGACGTCCTGCTGGCGGTGGAGCTGGCCTCCCGGGCCGCGGTGGGCATCGACAACGCCCGCTGGTTCCAGAGCGTGCGCAACTCCGCCGTCACCCTCCAGCGCAGCCTGCTCCCCGGCCGGCCGCCACCGCCCCTGGGGCTGGAGATCGCCTCCCGCTACCAGCCCGCGTACGCCTCCAGCGAGGTCGGCGGGGACTGGTACGACGTGATCCCGCTGGCCGGGGAGAAGACCGCGCTGGTGGTCGGGGACGTGATGGGCAGCGGGATCGACGCCGCCGCCACCATGGGCCGGCTGCGCACCGCCACCTGCGCCTTCGCCGACCTGGACCTGGAGCCGGAGCAGGTGCTCCGGCACCTGGACCGGATCACCGCCGGGCTGGAGCACTACATCGCCACCTGCCTGTACGTGGTCTACGACCCGCACGGCGCGCGCTGCCGGATCGCCAACGCCGGGCACCTGCCGCCGGCCCTGGTGCCGGCCGCCGGGCCGCCGTTCCTGGTCGAGCTGCCCACCGGGGCGCCGCTGGGCGTGGGCGGGGTGCCCTTCGAGACCGTCAGCGTGCCCTTCGCCCCCGGCGACCAGCTGGTGCTCTACACGGACGGCCTGGTGGAGACCCGGCACGACCCGATCGACGAGCGGCTGGCCGCGCTGACCGCCCTGCTGGAGGGCGCCCAGCGGCGGCCCCTGGAGGAGACCTGCGACCTGCTGCTCGGTTCGCTGCGGCAGGCCGGCTACCTCGACGACGTGGCCCTGCTGCTGGCCCGGAGCCTGCCGTGACGCCCCGGGGCCGGCCGCGCAGCGTCGCCGGGCAGGTCTTCGCCCTCCAGGCGCTGATCGTGCTGCTGCTGGTGACCGTGGGCGCCCTGGCGCTGGTCCTGCAGGCCAAGCACGACACCGAGCGGGACGCCCGGGACCGGTCGCTGGCGGCGGCCGAGGCCTTCGCACAGGCCCCCGGGCTGGCCGCGGCGCTGCGCTCGCCCGATCCCACGGCCGTCCTCCAGACCCGGGCGGACGCGGCCCGGCGGGCCTCCGGGCTGGACTTCGTCGCCGTCATGACCACCGACGGGATCCGGTACACCGACTCCCGTCCGGAGCTGATCGGGAAGCGGGCCGACGGCGACCTCGCCCGGGCGGCGGCCGGCGACTCCTTCACCGAGCTCTACAAGGGCGAGCCCAGCGACGCGGTCCGGGCGGTCGTCCCGGTCCGTGACGACACGGGCAAGATCGTGGGCCTGGTGGGCACCGGCATCGAGGTGCGCACGGTGGCCGACGCGGTCGGCGGCCAGCTCCCGCTGCTGCTGGGGGCCGCCGCCGGGGCGCTGGCCCTGGCCACCACCGGCGCCGCCCTGGTCAGCCGCCGGCTCAAGCGGCAGACCCACGGCCTGGGCCCGGTCGAGATGACCCGGCTCAACGAACACCACGAGGCGGTGCTGCACGCGGTGCGCGAGGGCGTGCTGATCGTCGGCGCGGACCGCCGGCTGCTGCTGGCCAACGACGAGGCGCGGCGGCTGCTGGACCTGCCGGCCGACGCCGAGCAGAAGCACGTCGGCGAGCTGGGCCTGGCGCCGAGCACGGCGGAGCTGCTGGAGTCGGGACGGGCCGCCACCGACGAGGTGCACCTGGCCGGCGACCGGCTGCTGGCGGTGAACGTCCGGCCCACCACGACCCGGGGGCGGGACCCGGTCAGCGTGATGACCCTGCGGGACACCACCGAGCTGTCCGCGCTCAGCGGCCGGGTGGAGCTCGCCCGGGGCCGGCTGGAGCTGCTGTACGACGCGGGCGGCCGGATCGGGACCACCCTGGACGTGGTGCGCACCGCCGAGGAGCTGTCCGAGGTCGCGGTACCCCGGTTCGCGGACTTCGTCACGGTCGAGCTGGTGGACGCGGTGCTGCACGGCGGCGAGCCGGCCGGCACCCCGGTGGAGATGCGCCGCACCGCGCTGCACGGCATCCGGCCGGACCAGCCGCTCCAGCCGGTGGGCGACCTGATCCGGTTCGTGCACCCGGCCACCCCGATGGCCATGGCCCTGGACACCGGTCACGCCGTGCTGGAGGCCGATCTGACCGCGACGACCGGCTGGCGGGCGCACGACCCGCAGGGGGCCGAGGCGGCCCTGGCGTACGGCATCCGCTCGCTCGTGTCGGTGCCCCTGCGGGCGCGGGGGGTGGTGCTCGGGCTGGCGAACTTCTGGCGGACCGGGGACGCGGAGCCCTTCGGCCCGGAGGACACCTCCTTCGCCGAGGAGCTGGCCGCGCGCGCCGCGGTCTCCATCGACAACGCCCGGCGCTACACCCGCGAGCACACCATGGCGGTGACGCTCCAGCGCAGCCTGCTGCCCCGGGTACTGCCCGAGCAGAACGCCGTCGAGGTGGCCTACCGCTACCTGCCGGCCCAGTCCGGGGTGGGCGGCGACTGGTTCGACGTGATCCCGCTGCCCGGCGCCCGGGTGGCGCTGGTGGTGGGCGACGTGGTGGGGCACGGGGTGCACGCCGCGGCCACCATGGGGCGGCTGCGCACCGCGGTGCACAACTTCTCCTCGCTGGACCTGCCCCCCGACGAACTGCTCGGGCACCTGGACGAGCTGGTCACCCGGATCGACCGGGACGAGGCCCGGGACGGCGCCGCCATCACCGGCGCCACCTGCCTGTACGCGGTGTACGACCCCTCGACGGGGCGGTGCGTACTGGCCCGGGCGGGGCATCCGGGGCCGGCGCTGGTGCACCCGGACGGGGTGGTGGAGTTCCCCGAGGTGCCGCCCGGACTGCCCCTGGGGCTGGGCGGGATGCCGTACGAGACGGCGGAACTGGAGCTGCCCGAGGCCGGCCGGCTGGTGCTCTTCACCGACGGGCTGCTGGAGGACCGGGAGCGGGACCTGGAGACGGGGCTGGCGCTGCTGCGCGGCGCGCTGGCCCATGCGGGCCGCAGCGCCGAGCAGACCTGCGCGGACGTGCTGCACGCACTGCTGCTGCCGGAGCCGAGCGACGACATCGCCCTGCTGGTGGCGCAGGTGCGGCGGCTGCCCGCGGACCAGGTGGCCGAGTGGCAGGTGCCGGGTGATCCGGCGGCGGTGGCGGCCGTGCGGGCCGCGGGCTCCCGGCAGTTGGCCGCGTGGGGGCTGGGCGATCTGGCCTTCACCGCCGAGCTGATCCTGAGCGAACTGGTCACCAACGCGATCCGGTACGGCGAGCAGCCGATCCGGGTGCGGCTGCTGCGGGACCGGGCTCTGGTGTGCGAGGTGGCCGACCAGAGCAGCACCTCCCCGCACCTGCGGTACGCGGCCACCACTGACGAGGGCGGCCGGGGCCTGTTCCTCGTCGCGCAGTTCGCCGAGCGCTGGGGCACCCGGTACACCCAGCGGGGGAAGGTGATCTGGGCCGAGCTGTCCCTGGCGGAGCCGCCCGGGGCGGACGGGGGCCCGGCGGGCGAGCCGGACCTGGACGCCCTGGAGGGGCTGGCCTGGTGAGCCCCCGGTGTCAGGAGCCGTCGCGGACGGCCACGATGCCGTTGAAGACCCCGACATAGGCGGTGCCGTCCGGGCCGAGGGTGATCGGCGCCCAGTTGTTGTCGTAGCCGGGGCCGGTACCGGTCAGCCGGCGCCACCGGCGCGCGCCGGTGCGGAAGTCCACGGCGGTCAGGTACCAGGCGTCGATGCCCAGGGGGTTGCGGTCCTTCTCGTAGAAGTAGAGCAGGCCGTTGCCGGCGGAGAGCTTGGGCACCGTCGAGGGCGAGCGGATCCCGCTCTCCCAGACGGTGTCGCAGCCGCTGCCGTCGGGCCGGACGTCGATCCGGGTGACCCCGCCGGTGACGGTCTTGCCGAAGAGCAGGGAACCGACGTTCTCGTAGCCGTAGTTGTTCTCCACGACCAGGCTGTCGCCCCAGGTGACCAGGGAGTTGTCGGTGGTGGAGGCGCCGGCGCGGAAGACCGGCACCCGGCACACCAGCCGCCGGTCCGCGGGCACGTCCGCGCCGCGCCGGTAGACCAGGACGTTCATGCGGTCGTCGGCGTTGTCGGTGATCGCCACGTACCCGCCGCCGGTGCGCGCCGGATCGCCGAAGAGGTCGGGGGTGGTGCCCGAACCCTGGTTCACGGAGCCGGGTTTGGTGCCGGAGCCCCGGTCGTAGGTCTGCCGCCACACCACCCGCGGGGTGCCGTCGGGTGCGGCGGTGAAGGAGTACAGGGCGTGGTCGGTGACGATCGAGACCCCGTCGGCGGCCACCGAGAAGGAGTTCTGGATCTCCTCCCCGGCCAGCCGGACCGCGCGGATCACCGAGGTCCGCGGGTCGACGGTGCCGACCCGGCCCTGCCGGGTCACCCACCAGATGCGGCCCTGCCAGTCGGGCATCACGGAGGTGACCGGGTCGCAGCCGCCCTTGGGGCGCAGCTCGGTCCAGCGGACGCAGTCGTGCGGCACGAGACCGGTGAGGTCCCAGTCGTCGTCGACCCTGAACCTCCAGCGCCCGTCCGGGCCTTGGACGTGCGCCAGCCGCAGGATGTGCTGGCGGGAGTCGGCGAGGACGGCCCGGTCCCGGTCGTCGAGGTAGAAGTAGGCCCCGCCGGAGGTGTCCTTGAAGATCTTCGACAGGTCGAGGGTGGTGAGGGCCGCGACGGTCGAGGAGCGCTGCGGCAGCCGGTACTCGGCCAGCGTGGCCAGGCTCCGCGGGTCCAGCAGCTTCACCCGGAACCCGGCGAAGGTCCCGCAGACGGCGACCAGCCGGCCGGCCCGGTCGAAGGTGGTGGTCGCACACTCGCCGCCGAGCGCGGCGATCCGCCGACCGGTCACCTTCGGGTCCCGGCCCAGCGGCCCGGACCAGGGGTAGCTCGCGCTCCCCCCGGCGTCGGCGTGCATGCCGCTGCGGCCGTTGGGCGCCATGTACGGGTGCCGGGGCGGTCCTTGGCCCGGCAGCGGGTCGGGCCTGGCGGGGGCCCCGTCGTACCGGCTGACCAGGCGGTGGCCGGGGGTCTGGGGGATGCCGTGGGCGGGTGCCGGGATCCCCAGGACGGCCGCGGCCAGGGCCAGCACCGGTAGCACCGCGCAGTGCGGTCCGCTTCGGAACATCCGTCGCCTCCCTCGTGGCACGGGCCGTGCCGCCGCCGGGACGGTAGGGCGCACCGGCCGAGGAATCCAGAGCCGCGGGGCCCCGGCCCGGGTACGGGTGCCGTGGCTTGGGCCCGCGGGGCCCCGGCCCGGGTACGGATGCCGTGGCCAGGGGTGCCGCGGGTACGGGTGGCCGCTGCGCGGAGCGGTTCCCCACCCCGCCCTCCCCCAGACTCCGTCCGGGGGGACCCCCATCCCGAAACCATGGGCTCCGCCCCCGGACCCCCGTTGCCCGGGCGCTACGCGCCGGGCCTTTCGGGGCTCCGCCCCGGACCCCGCGCCTCAAACGCCGGCGAGGCTGGAATTGCCCCGCCACGGCTGGGAGGCGCCCCCAGCGAGGCCGCGTAGTCCCCGGGTTGGTCCTGCCGCAGGGCCCGCAGGCCACGGGGCGTCAAGCGGCGAGGGGACCCACACACCACGACCGCCCGCCCCGAAGCCCCCCTCAAGGCCGGAATCCCCCCACCACCCCCGCCGTGGCCGCCAGTCCGTCGTGCAGGGTCGGCGCGATGCTGCTGCTCGCGAGGTAGAAGCCGAGGAGCAGGCAGACCAGGGCGTGCGAGAGCTTCAGGCCGCCGCTGCGCAGGAAGATCACCGCGAGGACGAGGAGCAGTACGACCACGGAGAGGGAAATGACCATCGAGACCTCCTACGCCGCCGCGGCCGAGTGCGGCCGGCCGCACGGGTGGGGCCCCGTACGGCTGCGGCATCCGGGCGCCATCGTGGCGCAGCCGGCGGCCCCGGCACGGCCGCGACGTGGGGGCCGTCCGGGTGAATGACCCTGGGTGACGGCGCGTCAAGATCCTTCCGCACAGCACTTGATGCTCCACCGGCCACCGTGTCATATATGTCTAGACCTTTACCCCGAGGGGAGGAGCCACCATGCGCCGCACCACCGCACCGGCGGCCGCACTCTGCTGCACCGCACTGTGCTGCACCGCCCTGCTGGCCGCCTGCGGGGGCCCCGGCAAGGACACCACCGCCCCGCACTCCCCCGCGGGGCTGAGCGCCGCCACCGGCAGCGCGACCTCGGCCCACGTGATGTGGGACGCCGCCGCGCAGGCCGACGGCGTCACCGGGTACCAGGTCTTCCGGGACGGCCGGCTGGTCCTCGACGTACCGGCCGAGAAGACCATGGTGGACGTCGAAGGCCTCTCCCCCGCGACCGCCTACGCCTTCACCGTCCGGGCGAAGGACGCGGCCGGGAACCTCTCGCCGCTGACCGCGGCGGCCAAGGTGACCACGGCCGCGGCCGCCGCCCGGGACGACCGCGCCCCCACCGCCCCGGCCCGGCTCACCGGACGGGCCGAGGACGCCCGTACCGTCTCCCTGGTCTGGACGACCGCCACCGACGACACCGCCGTCACCGCGTACGACGTCTACCAGGGCGGGGTGCGCATCCACACGGCCGCCGCGGCCGAGCGCACCGCCCGGCTGACCGGGCTGCGGCCCGGCACCTCCTACCGCTTCACCGTCCGGGCCCGGGACGCCGCCGACCACTCCTCGCCGGACGGCCCGGCGCTGGCCCTCACCACCCCCGCCGCGCCCGACGACGACTCCACCGCCCCCGTCGACCTGCTCGCCGCGGTCTCGCCGGGCGTGCTCGAACTTTCCTGGAGTGCGCCCGGAGGCGCTCATCCTCCGCTCGAGTACGAGCTGTACGTGAACGGAAAAAGCGCGACCGTGATCCGGTGGGGGGCCGGCGCGGTCCCCACCGGACGGGCCGTCTACCGGATGGACACCCGGGAGCCGGCGGGCACCGTCTGGGCCCTGAAACTCCGGGCCCGGCTGGCCGACGGCGGCTGGGGCGACTTCTCCGCGGAGCGATCGGTCACGCTCGCATCACCTGCGTCACACTGAGCCCTCAGTTGATGACTATTCGATCAACAATGATCAATAGGACTTGCCCGACCGGGCCTTTGAGTCAGAATCTGACGCCGTGCTGGGGAATCTGCCGCCGGAATCGGCGAGCTTCGTGGGGCGGGGCGCGGAACTGGCGCAGCTGGCCTCCCATTTGGAGACGTACCGGCTGATCACGCTCACCGGGGTGGGCGGGGTCGGCAAGTCACGGCTCGCGCTGCGCGCCGCCCGGGCGGCCCGGGCGGGCCGTCCGGACGGCGTCTGGTGGGTGGAGCTCTCCCCGCTGCGCGACCCGGGGCTGCTCTCCGCCACCGTCGCGCACGCCTTCGGGCTGGCCGAGCAGCCCGGCCGCTCCCCGGACGAGAACCTGTGCGCCTGGCTGTCGGACAAGAAGCTGCTGCTCGTGCTGGACACCTGCGAGCACTTGGTCGAGGCCTGCCGCCACCTGGTCGCGGAGCTGCTGCAGTCCGCTCCCGGGCTGACCGTCCTGGTCACCAGCCGGCAGCCGCTGGCCTGTCACGGCGAGCGGGTCAGCGAGGTCCGGCCGCTGCCGGTGGACGGCCCGGACAGCGACGCCCTGGCCCTCTTCCGCGAGCGCGCCCTGGCGGCCACCGCGCACGCCGCGGACGCCTTCGCCGACCCGGTCCGCCGGCGGACCGCCCTGGAGGTCTGCCGGCGGCTGGACGGCATCCCGCTCGCCCTCGAACTGGCGGGCGCCCGGATGCGGTTGTGGAGCCTGGAGGAGATGGCCGAACGGCTGGAGGCACGCTTCGACGTGCTGGCCGACGGCCACGACCCCCAGGTGCCCCGGCACCGGACGCTGCGCACCGCGATCGGCTGGAGCCACGAGCTCTGCGAGCCGCTGGAGCGGCTGCTGTGGGCCCGGCTCTCGGTCTTCGCCGGCGACTTCGACCTGGCCGCCGCCCGGGCGGTGTGCTCCGGGGGCCCGCTGCCCGCCGCCCGGGTCGAGCGGCTGCTCGCCTCGCTGGCCGCCAAGTCGGTGCTGCGGCGCACCGTCGAGGGGGCCCGGGAGCGCTACCGGATGCTGGACACCATCCGCGAGTACGGCCGCCAGTGGCTCACCGAGCTGGGCGAGGGGGCGCTGGTGGCCACCCGGCACGCGCACTGGTTCGCCGCGCTGGCCCGGCAGGGGGACGCGGGCTGGCTCGGGCCCGAGCAGCTGGACTGGTACCGCCGGATCAGCACCGAGCACATGGAGCTGCGCACCGCGCTGGAGCACCTGCTGGGCACCGATCCGCACACCGCCCTGGAGATGGCCGGGCACCTGTGGTTCTTCTGGTTCGGCTGCGGCCACCTGCGGGAGGGCCGGGGCTTCCTGGAGCGCGCGCTGGCCGGCGGCCCGGCCGAAGGGCCCGCGCACCTCCAGGGGCTGTGGGCGCTGGGGCTGACCGCGATGCTCCAGGGCGACCTGGTGACCAGCCTGGCCATCGGCGAGGACTGCGTGCGGATGGCCGAGGGGGGCGAGGACCCCGAGCCGCGGCTGCGGGCCGCCTACCTCACCGGGGTGTCCGCGCTGATGCCGGGCGATCCGGAGCGGGCCCTGGCCCTCACCGGGCCCGGCCCGCGGGCGGCCCGGCACGGCCGCCCCGACGGCCCGGGCTGGCTGCTGTGCCAGCTCGGCAGCGCGTACGCCCTGTGCGACCTGGAGCGGTACGAGGAGGCCACCGCGGAGGCACGGGGGCTGCGGGAGGCCTGCGCCCGGCTGGGCGACCGGTGGCTGCGGGCGTACGCCGACTACGTGCTGGCGGTGGCCGCGCTCCGGCTCGGTCACCCGGGCGAGGCCGCCCAGCACGTCCGGTCCATGCTCTCGGGCAAGCGGCTGCTGCACGACAGCTTCGGCATCGCGATCGGCCTGGACCTGCTGGCGGCCGCGGTGGCCGCGCAGGGCGACGGCGAGCTGGCGGCCCGGCTGCTGGGCACCGGGCACGCCTGGTGGCGGACGGTGGGGCAGCCGCAGATGGGCTCGCCCTCGCTGCGCGCGACCCGGGACGCCGGCGAGCGGCAGGCCCGGGAGTCGATCGGCGACGAGGCCTACGAGCGGGCCTTCCACGGCGGCGCCCAGGTGCTGCCCCAGGCGGGCTGAGACGGCCCCGGACGGGGCCGTGGGGTGGATCCCCCGCCCCGGCGGGGCGGGGGGCGGGCTCCCGTCAGTACGGGAGGGTTCTGCCCGACGGGGTGCGGAGGTCCTGTTCCCTGGGTGCGGGCTTCGGGGTGGGCTTGCGGATCTGGATCTGACGCATGGTCTTCCCCCTTCAGACTCGGGCGAGGAGCGTGCGGCGCGGCTGCACCACACGGCCGTCCGGGAGCTGCTCCCCGGTGTCGTCGAAGAGGACGACGCCGTTGCAGAGCAGGCTCCAGCCTTGTTCCGGGTGCGATGCCACGGTGTGGGCGGCGTCGCGGTCGGCGCTGTCGGCACTGGGGCAGGGCGGCTGGTGGGGACACATGGCGCACCTCCTCGCTCAGTGGCGGCGGAGGGCCGGGTGGTCACTGCGGTCCGAACCGCCATCCACGGTGGCCGGAAGTATTACTGATCAGAAGCTCCGGATGGAACCCGTATTCGAGGTTCGTCTCACGGACCGGAAGGAGTTTTACGATCAGTACATGCCCCTTATCCGGATTGTGCACACCGCGGATGTAGCGCCGTACGAGGCATGGCGGCGGTTGACCGACTGGGAGCGGCACGGCGCACAGGTCCCGTTCACGGTGACGTTCCTCACCACCGCACCACCCACCGCCGTGGGCACCCGCTTCACCGCGCGCACCGGTTTCGGGCGCCTGTCCTTCGACGATCCGATGGAGGTGGTGGCCTGGCGGCCGCCGGCGGCGGGCGCGCCGGGCCACGTCCGGCTGGAGAAGCACGGCCGGCTGGTCCTGGGCTGGGCCGAGATCGAGGTCCGCCCGGCGCCCGCCGGGGGCAGCGAGGTGCACTGGCGGGAGGAACTGCGCGTGCGGGGCCTGCCGCGGCTGCTGGACGCCCCGCTGGCACTGGCCGGCCGGGCCCTCTTCGGAAGGGCGCTCGGCCGGCTGCTGGCCGGCTAGCGGGGCGTGCGGCCGACGACGGCCGGCCGCCCCGGCGCGTTTCCTTCAGACCAGCCGTTCGACGGCCGGGGCGTCGTACGCGGCGCGGGCGGCGTGCACCTCGTCCATGTGGTCCTCCGCCCAGGACTTGATCGCGCGCATGAGGGGCAGCAGCGAGCGGCCGAGCGGGGTCAGTTCGTAGTCGACGCGGACCGGGACGGCGGGGGTCACGGTGCGCGACACCAGGCCGTCGCGTTCCAGGTGGCGCAGGGTCTGGGTGAGCATCTTCTGGCTCACGCTCGCGAGCCGGCGGCTCAGTTCGCCGTAGCGCTGCGGTCCGTCGGCGAGCGCGTTGACGGCGAGGCTGACCCACTTGTCGGAGATCCGGTCCAGCAGCTGCCGGGCCGGGCAGGCGGCGAGGTAGGCGTCGTAGGCGGTGCTCGCCTCGGCCCGGCGCTGGGCGGCGGTGCGGGTGGTCATGGCTCTCCTTCCGGTGCCGTGGGCACCTCGAAGTGCGTACTTCCCGCTGGAGAGTAGCCCTCCCTACGGTGTGCGGCATGGTCGGTGAAGAGTTCATGAGGGCGGTGGTCGCCCGCGGTTACGGCGGATCCGAGGTCCTGGAGGTGGTGCGGGTGCCGGTGCCGGAGCCGGGCCCCGGGCAGGTGCGGGTCCGGGTCGAGGCCGCGGCGGTGAACCCGGTCGACCTGGCCACGCGCTCCGGTGCGCTCGTCGGGGCCGGGTTGATGGCCGCCCGGGAGCGGACGGGCATCGGCTGGGACGTCGCCGGGGTGGTGGACCGGGTCGGCGAGGGCGTGACGGCGTTCTCGCCGGGACGGCGGGTGATCGGGCTGCGCGACCTGCTCGACGTGTCGCTGGGCGGCTACGCCGAGTACCTCGTCCTGGAGGCGTCGGCGCTCGCCGAGGCGCCACCCGGTACGCCTGCCACGGCCGCGGCGACACTGCCGCTGAACGGCCTCACGGCCTTCCAGGCGCTCGGCCTGCTCGGTCTCCCCGCGGGCCGCACGGTGCTGGTGACCGGGGCCGGCGGGGCGGTCGGCGGCTTCGCCGTCGAACTGGCGGCGCGGCGCGGACTGCGGGTCGTCGCCCAGGCCGGCGCAAGCGATGCGGGGTTCCTCCGGCGCCTGGGCGCCGACGCGGTCGTCGGCCGTGACGCCGGCGACCTCGGGCACGAGGTCCGGCGCCTGGTGCCGGGGGGCGTGGACGGTGCGCTCGACACGGTGGGGCTGGGCGTCCGCGCCCTGGCCGCGGTGCGCACCGGGGGCGCCTTCGTCACGGTGGTCGGCGGCTCGGCCCCGCTCCCCCTGCGCGGTATCCGGGTCCACCAGCAGTGGATCAGTGCGGACGGGGCGGCGCTGGCCGCTCTCGCGGCCATGGACCTGACGCTGCGCGTCGCCGGGGTCCTGCCCCTCGAGCGGGCGGCCGAGGCCCATGACCGGCTCGCGGCGGGCGGGATCCGGGGCCGGCTGGTGCTGGTGCCGTCGGGGGCGGCCTGACCCGTCGGCCGGCTGCGGCGCCGCCACCGGCGGAACGTGCGAGGACCCCGTCCGGTCAGGTCCGGGACGGGGTCCTCGCACGAGCGGGGCCTGCGGGTCGCAACGCTCCCGCGCGGCTAGCGGATCGGCATCTCGGCGAGGGTGCGGGCGATGACCAGGCGCTGGATCTCGCTGGTGCCCTCGAAGATGGTGTAGATCGCGGCGTCCCGGTGCATGCGCTCCACCGGGTACTCCCGGGTGTAGCCGTTGCCGCCGAGGATCTGGATGGCCTGGGCGGTGACCTTCTTGGCGACCTCGCTGGCGTACAGCTTGGACATCGAGCCCTCGGCCGAGGTGAAGGGCCGGCCCGCGGTGGCCATCCAGGAGGCGCGCCAGACCAGCAGCCGGGCCGCGTCGATCTGGGTGCGCATGTCCGCGAGCTGGAAGGCCACGCCCTGGTTGTCGATGATCGGGCGGCCGAACTGCGTCCGGGTCCTGGCGTAGTCCAGGGCGACCTCGTAGGCCGCGCGGGCGGTGCCGACCGCCATGGCGCCCACGGCCGGCCGGGAGGCCTCGAAGGTGGCCATGGCGGCGTTCTTGACCCTCTCGCCGCCCGTCTTGGCGCGCTCGCGGGCCCGGGCCAGCCGCTCGTCCAGCTTCTCCTTGCCGCCCAGCAGGCAGGAGCCGGGCACCCGGACGTCCTCGAGGACGACCTCGGCGGTGTGCGAGGCGCGGATGCCGTGCTTCTTGAACTTCTGGCCCTGGGAGAGGCCGGGGGTGTTCGGCGGGACGATGAAGGAGGCGTGCCCCTTGGTGCCGAGCTCAGGGTCGACCACGGCCACCACGATGTGGACGTTGGCGATGCCGCCGTTGGTGGCCCAGGTCTTGGTGCCGTTGAGCACCCATTCGTCCTTGGCCTGGTCGTAGACGGCGCGGGTGCGCATGGCGCCCACGTCGGAGCCGGCGTCCGGCTCGGAGGAGCAGAAGGCCGCGACCTTCACGTCGTCCGGGGTGCCGTACATCTGGGGGATCCAGGTGCCGATCTGCTCCTCGGTGCCGTTGGCGACCACGCCGATGGCGGCCAGCCCGGTGCCGACGATGGAGAGCGCGATGCCCGCGTCGCCCCAGAAAAGCTCCTCCATGGCCATCGGGATGCCGAGGCCGGAGGCGTCGAAGAACTGCTGGGCGTAGAAGTCCAGGGAGTAGATGCCGACCTTGGCGGCCTCCTGGATCACCGGCCAGGGGGTCTCCTCGCGCTCGTCCCATTCGGCCGCGGCGGGACGGATGACATCGGCGGCGAAGCCGTGGAGCCAGTCCCGCACTTCCTTCTGGTCGTCGCTCAGCTCCATGGTGAACTCCGCCATGACCCCTCCAGGCTGTAGCCTTGATCCGCACAGCGCCTTACTGGCGGTAACCCCAAGATGTTACTTGCGGTAACCGCAGTCTGTTACTCGCCAGTAGGACATGTCAACCGCCGTCGCCGATTCGGCCCCGGGGGTGTGCGTGGTGTTACGTTGCGCCTGCGTCACGCAATCAGCACGGGCGGGGAGAAACACGTCGATGGAGACCACGCAGCAGACCGGCCGGTCGGACGGCCAGCAGATGACCGCCGACCGGCGGCGGCGCGAGCTGCTCGAGGCCGCCGACCGGGTCGTACTCCGGGACGGCCCCAAGGCCTCCATGAACGCCATCGCGGCCGAGGCCGGCATCACCAAGCCGATCCTCTACCGGCACTTCGGCGACAAGGCCGGCCTCTACCAGGCCCTGGCCGTCCGGCACACCGACGCGCTGCTCGACTCGCTGCGCGCGGCCCTGGACGCGCCCACCGAGCGGCGCAGCCGCGTCGAGGCCACCCTGGACACCTACCTGTCCGCCATCGAGGCCCGGCCGCAGGTCTACCGGTTCCTGATGCACCCGGCCGAGGACTCCCAGACCGCCGACCGCGGCTTCGACGTGGGCCGGCACTCCGCCCCGCTGCTGCGGCGGCTGGGCGAGGAGCTGGCGAAGGTGATCGCGGAGCGGGTGGACCTCGGCCCGGCCGGCGAGGAGCTGGCCCGGATCTGGGGCCACGGCATCGTCGGCATGATGCACGCGGCCGGGGACTGGTGGCTGAGCGAGCGCCCCTGCGAGCGCGGCACGCTGGTCCGGGGCCTCACCGACCTGCTCTGGGGCCACCTCGCCACCGCCGGCAACCGCGAGGGCGGCCCCGGCTTCTGAGCCCGGGGCTCAGTTGCCCCAGGGTGCCTTCGCGATCTGCTTCTGCAGGCGGCGGCCCCGCAGGCCGGTGACCCGGTCCGCGTACACGGTCCCGTCGAGGTGGTCGCACTCGTGCTGCAGGCACCGGGCGAAGAACCCGGTCCCCGCCACCCGCACCGGCCGCCCGTCGGAGGTCACGCCCTCGACCACCGCGTGGTCGAAGCGGACCGTGCCCGCCTCCAGCCCCGGCAGGGACAGGCACCCCTCCGGGCCCCGGACCTCGATCCCGTCGGCCTCGACGAGCCGGGGATTGACGACATGGCCCACGTGACGTACGTCATCGTCGTCGGGGCAGTCGTAGACGAACACGCGCTGGGGGACGCCGATCTGATTGGCCGCGAGACCCACGCCCTGGGCGGCGTACATCGTGGCGAACATGTCCTCGATCAACCGGTCGAGGGCCGGGCCGAATTCGGTGACCTCCGCGCAGGGGGCGTGGAGCACCGGATCGCCCAGCAGGCTCATGGTGCGGACGAGACCGGAATTGCCGGGGATCGGGCGCTGTCGCATGGCCGTAAGAGTACGTCGGGCGAATATATGAGGGATCCACAGCGGCGCCGAGGTCGGGGCCCTGTCCGGATCTGGATAGGCTGAGCCCGGACCGACGCAAGGAGGAACAAGGACGATGGCAGGCAACACAGAGCCGCTTTCGCCGCGGGCCAAGCTGGCCGTGACGGCGGGCAAGGCCGCGGCGGCGGTGTCGCGGGCCGCGGGGCGCGGAAGCGGATCGGTGATCGGGGGCAAGGTCGCGCTCAAGCTCGACCCCGATCTGCTGGGACGACTGGCGCAGCACCTCGACGTCGTCCTGGTGTCCGCGACGAACGGCAAGACCACCACGACCCGGCTGATCGCGGAGGCCCTGCGGGCCGCCGGTCCGGTCGTGTCGAACGCGCTGGGCGCCAACATGCCGGCCGGCATCACCTCGGCGCTGGCGGGCGGCTCGGACGCCAAGTACGGCGTCATCGAGGTCGACGAGAAGTACCTGGCCGGGGTCGCCCGGGACGTGACGCCCAAGGCGATCGCGCTGCTGAACCTCTCCCGCGACCAGCTCGACCGCGCCGCCGAGACCCGGATGCTCGCCGAGAAGTGGCGCGAGGGCCTGGCCGGCACCAAGGCCGTGGTGATCGCCAACGCGGACGACCCGCTGATCGTGTGGGCCGCCTCCTCCTCCGCCAACGTGGTGTGGGTGGCCGCCGGCCAGGAGTGGAAGGACGACGCCTGGTCGTGCCCCTCCTGCGGCGGCGTGATGCAGCGCCCGGGCGACGACTGGTACTGCGGCGAGTGCGGCTTCCGCCGCCCCACCCCGAGCTGGGCGCTCAACGGCGACCACGTCCTCGACCCGCACGGCAGCGCCTGGCCCATCCACCTCCAGCTGCCCGGCCGGGCCAACAAGGCCAACGCCGCCACCTCGGCCGCCGTGGCCGCCGTCTTCGGCGTGCCGCCGCAGGTCGCGCTGGAGCGCATGTACCAGGTGCAGGCGGTGGCCGGCCGCTACGACGTCGTCTCGTTCATGGGCCGTGAGCTGCGGCTGCTGCTCGCGAAGAACCCGGCGGGCTGGCTCGAAACGTTTTCCCTGATCGACCCGCCGCCCGCGCCGGTGATCCTCTCGGTGAACGCCCGTGGCGCCGACGGCACGGACACCTCCTGGCTGTGGGACGTGGACTACGGCCGGCTGGCCGGGCACCCGATCTTCGTGATCGGCGACCGCAAGCTGGACCTGGCGGTGCGCCTGGAGGTCGCCGGCGTGGACTTCCGCGTCTGCGAGACCCTCGACGAGGCCGTCCAGCTCGCCCCGCCCGGGCAGATCGAGCTGATCGCCAACTACACCGCCTTCCAGGACGTCCGCCGCCGCGTCGGCAACTAGCCCCCCTCGAGGACAATGAGCATGAGCGACAACAGCCTGCGTCTGGTGTGGGTCTACCCGGACCTGCTCAGCACGTACGGAGACCAGGGCAACGCCCTCGTCGTCGAGCGCCGGGCGCGCCAGCGCGGCCTGGACGTGCAGCGCCTGGACGTCCGCAGCGACCAGCCGATCCCCACCTCGGGCGACATCTACCTGATCGGCGGCGGCGAGGACCGGCCGCAGCGGCTGGCCGCGGAGCGCCTGGTGCGCGACGGCGGCCTGGAGCGTGCGGTGTCCAACGGCGCGATCGTCTTCTCGGTCTGCGCCGGGTACCAGATCCTGGGCCAGGAGTTCGTCAACGACCAGGGCCAGCGCCAGCCGGGCCTGGGCCTGCTGGACGTGGTGACGGTGCGCGGCGAGGGCGAGCGGTGCGTCGGCGACGTGCTGGCCGACATCGACCCGCAGCTGAACCTCCCCCAGCTGACCGGCTTCGAGAACCACCAGGGCGTCACGCACCTGGGCCCCACGGCCCGGCCGTTCGCCCGGACCCGGATCGGCCGGGGCAACGGAACCGGCGACGGCACCGAGGGCGCGTACAACGACACCGTCTTCGGCACCTACATGCACGGCCCGGTGATGGCCCGCAACCCCCAGATCGCGGACCTGCTGCTGAAGCTGGCCCTCGACGTGAACGCCCTGCCGCCGGTGGACGACCGCTGGTACGAGGCGCTGCGCACGGAGCGCATCGCGGCGGCCACCCAGCCCGCCTGACCTGCCCGTGCGGCCCGCCGGCCGGACCGTCCCCGCACCGGGGGCGGTCCGGCCGGCGGCGTCTGCGGGGCCGCCCGCCGGGGTCCGGGGCCACCGGCGCGTCGGCCTCCGCTCGGAAACGATCCGGCCACCGGTGAACTACTCCTCAGTAGGTTCTCGGCCCTCCCTCGGCACTCCCTCAGCGCTCCCTCGGCGATTCCTCCAAAGGGCTGTGCCCGGCATGTGGAGCATGGTTCAGTCCAACTGCGATCCGCTTGTAGGGTGGCGGTCAGATCCAACCGGACGACGTGGTCCGGTCGTCGGCCCACGTTGCAAAGGTTCTTCCTGCCATGCGCATTGGTGTGCTCACCTCCGGCGGCGACTGCCCCGGCCTCAACGCTGTCATCCGCTCCGTCGTGCACCGCACGGTCGTCGACCACGGCGACGAGGTGATCGGCTTCCTCGACGGCTGGAAGGGCCTGCTGGAGAACGACTACCGCAAGCTGGACCTCGACTCCGTGAGCGGCATCCTGGCGCTCGGCGGCACCATCCTGGGCTCCTCCCGGGTCCAGCCGGCCCACCTGCGCGACGGCGTGGAGCGCGCCAAGGGCCACGTCGCCGACCTGGGCCTGGACGCGATCATCCCGATCGGCGGCGAGGGCACCCTCAAGGCCGCGCACCTGCTCTCGGAGGCCGGGCTGCCGATCGTGGGCGTGCCCAAGACCATCGACAACGACATCGCCGCCACCGACGTGACCTTCGGCTTCGACACCGCCGTGGGCGTGGCCTCGGAGGCGCTGGACCGCCTCAAGACCACCGCCGAGTCCCACCAGCGCGTGATGGTGGTCGAGGTGATGGGCCGCCACACCGGCTGGATCGCCCTGCACTCGGGCATGGCGGCCGGCGCGCACGCCATCGTGGTGCCCGAGCGGCCCTTCGACATCGAGGAGCTGACCGCGATCGTCGGCGAGCGGTTCTCGGCCGGCAAGCGGTTCGCGATCGTGGTGGTGGCCGAGGGCGCGAAGCCCCGCCCGGGCACGATGGAGTTCGCCGAGGGCGGCAAGGACATCTACGGCCACGAGCGGTTCGCCGGGATCGGCAACATCCTCGCCGTGGAGCTGGAGAAGCGGCTCGGCAAGGAGGCCCGCCCGGTCATCCTCGGCCACGTCCAGCGCGGCGGCACCCCCACCGCCTACGACCGGGTGCTGGCCACCCGCTTCGGCTGGCACGCGGTCGAGGCGGCGCACCGGGGCGAGTTCGGCATGATGACGGCGCTGCGCGGCACGGACATCGCGATGGTGCCGCTCGCCAGCGCGGTGGAATCCCTCAAGACGGTGCCGGCCGACCGGTACGCCGAGGCGCAGAACGTACTGTGATGTGATCAACCCGTACAGACCCGCCCCCGGAGGCCTCGGCCGCCGGGGGCGGGTCTAGTGTGGTGGGGCACCACAGGCACCGCACCCGGGGCCCCGGATCCGGGGCCCTCCTTCAGGAGTGAACACATGGACCACAGCGGCCACGGCATGTCCGGTATGGACGGCATGACCATGGACCTCCCGCCGTTCACGCTGGGGCGGGGCCTGGAGTTCTCGGCCGACCCGTTCTTCCTGATCGGCTGCCTGGTGGGGCTCGGCCTGTACGGCTGGGGCGTGCTGCGGCTGCGCCGCCGGGGCGACGCGTGGCCGGTGGGCCGGACGGTCGCCTGGGTGGTGGGCGTGCTGAGCGTGGGCGTGGTGATGAACACCAAGCTGAACGACTACGGCATGGTCATGTTCAGCGTGCACATGGTCCAGCACATGATCATCAGCATGCTCTCGCCGATCCTGCTGCTGCTGGGCGGGCCGATGACGCTGGCGCTGCGGGCCCTGCCGCCGGCCGGCCGGGGTCGCAAGGGCCCCCGCGAGCTGCTGCTGATGCTGCTGCACAGCCGGTACATGCGCGTGATCACGCACCCGGCCTTCACCATCCCGATGTTCATCGCCTCGCTGTACGGCCTGTACTTCACCCCGCTCTTCGACTTCCTGATGGAGAGCAAGACCGGGCACATCGCGATGATGGTGCACTTCCTGATGGTCGGCGTGGTCTTCTTCTGGCCGATCATGGGCGTGGACCCGGGCCCGCACCGGCCCGGCTACATCATGCGGATGCTGGAGCTGTTCGCCGGCATGCCCTTCCACGCCTTCTTCGGCATCGCCCTGATGATGGCCACCGAGCCGATGATCTCCACGTACTCCGACCCGCCGGCCTCGCTGGGCATCGAGGCGCTGGCCGACCAGAACGCCGCCGGCGGCATCGCCTGGGCCTTCAGCGAGATCCCCTCGGTGCTGGTGCTGATCGCGCTGATCTTCCAGTGGTACCGCTCCGAGCAGCGCACCGCCCGCCGGGCGGACCGGCGCGCGGACCGGGACGGCGACCAGGAGCTGGCGGCCTACAACGCCTACCTCGCCTCGCTGCAGACGCGCGGGCAGTAGCGGAATCCGGGTACCAGGCGCGACCATGGGTGTATGCGCGGTTCTGTGAAGTGGATGGCCGCCCTGACCGTGGGCGTCCTGGTTGCGGTCTCCGCCTATTCGGTGGCCCTCGGCAGCAACGGCTGGCTGTGGTTCGGCTGGGTGGTGCTCGGCATCCTGACGGCCGGCGTCGCCGCCTCCCGCAGCGCCTGACCCCCGTCTGGTACGCCCGGCCCCGAGCCGGATACAGTCGGCGGTTTCCGCTACCGAGGGGGGTCGGGACGTGTTCTACCACCTGCTCAAGCACGTACTGCTGGGACCGTTGCTGCGACTGCTGTTCCGGCCCCGGATCGAAGGGCTCGAGAACATCCCGGCCGAGGGGGCCGCGATCGTGGCGGGCAACCACCTGTCGTTCTCGGACCACTTCCTGATGCCGGCCATCCTTTCGCGCCGGATCACCTTCCTGGCCAAGGCCGAGTACTTCACCGGGCCCGGCCTCAAGGGGCGGCTGACCGCCTTCTTCTTCCGCAGCGCGGGCCAGATCCCGGTGGACCGCTCCGGCAAGGAGGCCGGCCAGGCCGCGATCCGGGAGGGGCTGGGCGTGCTGGGCCGCGAGGAACTGCTGGGCATCTATCCCGAGGGCACCCGCTCCCACGACGGCCGGCTCTACAAGGGCAAGGTCGGGGTGGCGGCGATGGCGCTGGGCGCCGGGGTGCCGGTGATCCCCTGTGCGATGGTCGGCACCTTCGAGATCCAGCCGCCCGGCCAGAAGATCCCCAACATCCGGCGGGTGACCATCCGCTTCGGCGAGCCGCTGGACTTCTCCCGGTACGCGGGCATGGAGCGCGAGAAGGCCGTGCTGCGCGCGGTCACCGACGAGATCATGTACGCGATCATGGAGCTGTCCGGCCAGGAGTACGTGGACCGGTACGCGGCGGCCGTGAAGGCCGAGGCCGAGGAAGCCAGGAAGGCCCAGCGCAGGTCGCGCTGAGCCTTCTCGGTGCGGGCCGGGCCGGCCGGCACCCGGTGGGACCGGATGCCGGACGGCTCAGGGCGTTACTTGACGGCCGGCAGGTCGGCGAGCAGGTTCTTCGCCTGGGCGCGGGCCGTGGCGGCCGACGGGACCACGGGGGTCGCGTGCGGGGCGCAGGTCACGTCCGCGGCGTCGACCTTGCCGCGCAGCAGGTACGCGTCGACGCGGTTGTTGATGCAGGGGTTGACCAGGCCGGTGACACCGTGCGAGCCGGCGCCCTTCTCGGTGATCAGGCGCGAGCCGTAGAGGCGGTTGTGCATGACCACGGCACCCTGGTACGGGGTGGCGGCGTCACGGGTGGACTGGACGATCAGGACCGACGGCAGACCCTTCTTGGCGCCGACCTGGATCGGGTTGGACTGCTTGGCCTTCCAGGTCGCACACGGCAGGTTCATCCAGGCGTTCGCCCAGGTCATGAACGGGTAGTCCTTGTGCAGCTTGGTGTTGTCGCGGTTCCACTTGGCCCAGCTGGTGGGCCACTTGGCGTCCGCGCACTCGACGGCGGTGTAGACGGCGTTGCCGTTCTCCGCGGTCTTGTTGCCCTGGATGTCGGTCATGTCCGGGGCGGCGGCGTCGATCAGCGCCTGGGTGTTGCCCGCCACGTAGTCGGCCCAGGTCTGGGCGACCGGCACCCAGGCGGAGTCGTAGTACGGGGCGCTCTGGAAGAAGCCGATCAGCTCGGCCGGACCGACCTTGCCGCCGAGCGGGTTCTTCTTGGCCGTGGCGCGCAGCTTGAGCCACTGGGCCTCGACCTTGGCGGCCGTGTTGCCGAGGTGGAAGTGCGCGTCGTTCTTGGCGACCCACTTCTTCCAGTCGTTCCAGCGCATCTGGAAGGCGACGTCCTGCTCCAGGTTCGCCTGGTACCAGATGTTGTCCTTCGCCGGGTTCACGACGCTGTCGACGATCATGCGGCGCACGTGCGACGGGAACAGCGTGGCGTAGACGCCGCCGAGGTAGGTGCCGTAGGAGACGCCCAGGTAGTTGAGCTTCTTCTCGTGCAGGGCGGCGCGGATCACGTCGATGTCGCGCGCGGTGTTCGGGGTGGTCATGTGCGGCAGCATCGCGCCGCTGCGCTCCTTGCAGCCGTCCGCGTACTCGGCGGCGAGCTTGCGCTGCGCGTTCTTGTCGGCGACCGAGTCCGGGACCGGGTCCATCTTCGGGGCCTTCACGAACTCCTGCGGGTCGATGCAGGAGATCGGGGCGGAGTGGCCGACGCCGCGGGGGTCGAAGCCGACGAAGTCGTACGCCTGGGAGACCTTCGTCCACAGCGGGTTCTTGGTGGTGACCCGGAGCGGGAAGCGCATGCCGGAGCCGCCGGGGCCGCCCGGGTTGTAGACCAGGGCGCCCTGGCGCTGGGCCTTGGTGCCGGTGTTGCCGATCATGTCGACGGCGAGCGAGATCTGCTTGCCGTACGGCTTGGTGTAGTCGAGCGGGACCTTGACCCAGCCGCACTGGATCGGGGACGCGAAGCCCCAGTCGGCCGGACAGTCCTTCCAGGTGATGCCCCGGCCCCAGGCACGGGCGGCCGCGATGGCGGCACCCTGCGCGGCGGAGACGGTGGTACCGCTCTGGGTCTGGGCGTCGGCCGCGGCCGACGGGGCCACGAAGGCCCCCGCGATGAGCGTGCCCGCCATCAGAGTGCCCGCGCTGCCGAGCACCGCTGTGCGTATCACGTGTAAATCCCCCTGCGTCATGTGCGGCCGGTCATGGCCGTGTTCGAACGACTGCCCCCGGATCCTTTCGTCTGAGTGGTCCCTGACAACAGGGTGCGGTGACGTTCTTTACCAACCCGATAACCGGAAAGACGTGTACCGCTCAGCGGTACCCCCTTGACAAAGACCCGCAGTTCACCGGGCGTACAGCTGCTCGCACTCGGCCAGCAGGGTCCGCAGCCGCAGGGCGTCGGGGGCCAGGACGGTGACCAGGACGGCGGGTCCGGCCAGGGGGGTGGCGGCGGCGAACTCCCCCAGCAGCCGCTCCCGGGGCGGGTCCGCTTCGAACGCCGGGTCGACCACGAGCAGCTGACCGAGCGCCCGGTGGCCACCGAGGACGGCCGGGCCGTCCCAGCCGCCGGCCGCCCCCGGACCGCAGCCCAGCTCCTGGTCCAGCAGCGGGCGGCCGGCCCGGGTGACGGCGAGCCGGGTGGTGAGGCGGCCGGACTGCTCGCCGGTCCGGCCGAGCACCTGCTCCTCCCGCAGCACCAACCGGGCGGTACCGGCCAGTTCGGCCGAAGTACGGGTGAACAGGACACTCCCCGCCGCCGAGATCAGGGGTTCGGGCAGCCAGCGCAGGACGGCGTCCTCACCGACGGTCAGCCGGACCTCGTATCGGGCCGGCGCACCGGTCCGGCCGGGCAGCGCGAGGGTGGCGGCGGCCGAGGTGACCGTCAGCTCGGCGCCGTCCCCCACGGCCGCCTCCACGGCCAGCCGGTCACCGCCCAGCGGGGCGCTCATGGCACCGACCAGGGTGACCCGGGCCCCGGGGCCGGTGCCCCGGGTGCGGCGCAGCGCGAGCGGCCCCTCGCCGGCCAGCAGCGGCAGGGCGGTGCCGCCGCGGCCGTCCGCGGTGGCCGCGATCCGGGCGGTGGCCCGCACCCCGGACGGGAGGAGGGCCGGCAGCTCCGGTTCGAGGACCCCGATCTCCGGGGCGGGGGCACTCACGCCCGGACCGCGGCCCAGGCGGCCAGCCGCTCCCGGACCCAGCCGGCGACCGGGGCGACCCCGTCGGGGGCGGCCAGCGAGGTGAAGGCGACCGGGAGTTCGCCGCGCTGCGCCTTGGCGTCGTGCGCCATCCGGTCCAGGTCGGAGCCCACGTACGGGGCGAGGTCGGTCTTGTTGACGACGAGCAGGTCGGCGGTGGTGACCCCGGGGCCGCCCTTGCGGGGGATGTCGTCCCCGCCGGCCACGTCGATCACGAAGATCTGGGCGTCCACCAGCCCCTTGGAGAAGGTGGCCGTCAGGTTGTCCCCACCGGACTCGACCAGGACCAGGTCCAGCGGGCCCACCGCCTCCTCCAGGTCCTCGACGGCTTCCAGGTTGGCGGAGATGTCGTCGCGGATCGCGGTGTGCGGGCAGGCCCCGGTCTCGACCGCGGCGATCCGCTCCGGAGGCAGCACGGCCTCGCGCAGCAGGAACTCGGCGTCCTCGCGGGTGTAGATGTCATTGGTGACCACCGCGAGGGAGAACTCCGTGCGCAGCGCCCGGCAGAGCGCCGCCACGGTGGCGGTCTTGCCCGAGCCGACCGGTCCGCCCAGCCCGATGCGCAGGGCGCGGCGGGCGCCGTCGGGGCGGACCGGGGGCGCGGCGTGGGTGTGCCGTTCCGGGTAGGTCACCGGGTGGTCGAGGTGCATGGGGACTCCATGAGAAGAAGAAGGGGAAGGCGGTTCAGGAGGCGAACAGCCGTACCGGCCAGTCGGCGTGGGCCTGCGCGCCGATCTCCAGCAGCGGCGAGGCGGCGGCGGGCAGCTCCGCGGGGCCGCCGAGGCGGGCCCGCTCGGCCGCGTCCGCCGCCCGGACGGCCACCTCGTCGAGCTCGGGCGCCAGCCGCGCCAGTACCGCGGTGGCCTCGAAGGGGTCCAGGCCGAGCAGCCGCACGGTCGCGGTGACGGGGCCGCCCACGCTCTCGTACGCCGCCACGGCCGCCGCGTCGAGGGGACCGAGCCCGGCCGCGCGGGCGGCCAGCCCGAGGGCCACCGGCTGGTGGGCACCGCGCGGGAAGGCGGCGGCCAGCGCCGCCAGGCCCGTGTCCCCGGGCCAGACGGCCCGGGCGGCCCGGGTGAGCTGGCGGCCCAGTTTGCGGGCCGTGGCCCGCAGGGCCGGGGCCGGGGTCCGGGCGTCCGCGGCCGCGTCCAGTGCGGCCGGGTCGAGGCCGAGGGCGGCCGCCGCGGCGAGCGCGGCGGCCACCAGCCCGGCGGTGTGCAGCCGCCCGCGGCAGAAGGCGGCCAGGCTGTCCGGGCCGGTGATCCGGCCGGCTTTCACGGCTGCCTCGGCCCCGCCGGAGTGGGCGTGCCCCCCGGCGGGGAAGCGGCCGTCGGCCAGGACGAGCAGGGCGGCCCGGCCGGCGGGTGGGGTGGTGGTCACGGCCGCCCGCTCAGAAGAGGAAGTAGCGCTGGGCCATCGGCAGGACCGCGGCCGGTGCGGGCTCGACCGGCTCCCCGTCGATGGTGACGGTGAAGGTGTCCGCGTCGACCTCGACCCGGGGCCGGGCGTCGTTCTCGCGCATGTCCGCCTTGGTCACCGAGCGGGTGCTCTCGATGGCCACGAACTCCTTGCCCAGTCCCAGCCGTTCGGGCAGCCCGTCCGCCAGGGCCGCCGCGGCGGTGAAGTTGACCGAGTTGTGCGCGGGGGCGCGGCCGTACGCCCCGTACATCGGCCGGGGCAGCACCGGCTGGGGGGTGGGGATGGAGGCGTTGGCGTCGCCCATCTGCGCGTAGGCGATCTGGCCGCCCTTGATGACCAGTTGGGGCTTGACCCCGAAGAAGGCCGGGTCCCACAGGACGAGGTCGGCGAGCTTGCCGGTCTCGACCGAGCCGATCTCCCGGGCCAGGCCCTGCGCCACGGCCGGGTTGATCGTGTACTTGGCGACGTAGCGGCGGGCCCGGTGGTTGTCGGCCCGGCCGTCCCCGGGCAGCGCGCCGCGGCGCTTCTTCATCACGTGCGCGGTCTGCCAGGTGCGCAGGATGACCTCGCCGATCCGGCCCATGGCCTGGGAGTCGGAGGAGATGATGGAGATGGCGCCGAGGTCGTGCAGCACGTCCTCGGCGGCGATCGTCGAGGGCCGGATGCGGGACTCGGCGAAGGCCAGGTCCTCGGCGACGGCGGGGTTGAGGTGGTGGCAGACCATCAGCATGTCGAGGTGTTCCTCGACGGTGTTGAGGGTGTGCGGCCGGGTCGGGTTGGTCGAGCTGGGCAGCACGTTGGCCTCGCCGACCACGGTGATGATGTCGGGTGCGTGCCCGCCGCCGGCGCCCTCGGTGTGGTAGGCGTGGATGGTCCGGCCGGCGATCGCGGCGAGGGTGTCGCCGACGAACCCGGCCTCGTTGAGGGTGTCGGTGTGCACGGCGACCTGGGCGCCGGTCTCCTCGCAGACGCTCAGGCAGGCGTCGATGACGGCGGGGGTGGCCCCCCAGTCCTCGTGGATCTTGAAGCCCAGTGCGCCGCCGCGCAGTTGGGAGTGCATGGCCTCGCGGGACATGGTGTTGCCCTTGCCGAGCAGCCCGATGTTGACGGGGTGGCCGTCGAGCGCGGCGAACATCCGGGCCAGGTGCCAGGGGCCGGGGGTGACGGTGGTGGCCTTGCTGCCCTCGGCGGGGCCGGTGCCGCCGCCGACCAGGGTGGTGATGCCGGAGGCCAGCGCCTCGTCGAGGATGGTCGGCGAGATGAAGTGGACGTGGGCGTCGATGGCGCCGGCGGTGAGGATCTTCCCGTTGCCGGAGATGATCTCGGTCTCCGGGCCGATCACCAGGCCGGGGGTCACCCCGTCCATGGTGTCGGGGTTGCCGGCCTTGCCGATGCCGGTGATCCGGCCGTCCCGCAAGGCGACGTCGGCCTTGACGATCCCCCAGTGGTCGAGGATGACGGCGCCGGTGACGACGGTGTCGGGGGCGCCCTCGGCGCGGGTGGTGCGGGCCTGTCCCATCGACTCGCGGATCACCTTCCCGCCGCCGAAGACCGCCTCGTCCCCGGCCCGGCCGGGGCCGCCGCTGCGGTCCTCCTCGATCTCGATGAACAGGTCGGTGTCGGCGAGCCGGATCCGGTCGCCGGTCGTGGGGCCGAAGAGGTCGGTGTACGCCTCGCGGGTCAGCTCAGCCATCGAGGTCTCCTCGGGTCTCGCCGCGCAGTCCCGGTACGGTGCGCAGCCCGGCCAGCGGGACCAGCTCGACCTCGACGGGCAGGCCGGGCTCGAAGCGCACCGCCGTGCCGGCCGCGATGTTCAGGCGCAGGCCCCGGGCGGCGGGGCGGTCGAAGTCGAGGCCGGGGTTGGCCTCGGCGAAGTGGTAGTGGGAGCCGACCTGGACGGGGCGGTCGGCGGCGTTGAGCACGGTCAGGCGGGTGACGGGGCGGCCCGTGTTGAGGGGCACCGGCCCGTCGGCGTGCAGGATCTCGCCGGGGATCATGGGGGGCACCTCAGACGATCGGGTCGTGGACGGTGACGAGCTTGGTGCCGTCCGGGAAGGTCGCCTCGACCTGGACGTCGTGGAGCATCTCGGGGATGCCGTCCATGACCTCTTCCCGGGTGAGGACCTTGCGGCCGGAGGCCATCAGCTCGGCGACGGTGCGACCGTCGCGGGCGCCCTCGAGGATGTGCGAGGAGATCAGCGCGACCGCCTCGGGATGGTTGAGCAGCACGCCTCGGGCCCTGCGCTTCTCGGCCACGTCGGCGGCGACGTGGAGGAGCAGCCTTTCCTGTTCGTGCGGTGTCAGTTGCACGGGGATCCACCTCACTGGCGGGAAGATGATCAAGCACCGGAACGGTCCGGACACTAGTCGCGCTCAACAGTTTGTTGACCACCCCTTGTCAACTGCTGGTCAGGACTTGCCACTCGCAGAGCCCTTTTTGGCCAGTGGACAACCCCCGCTTTGCGACGACATGGGACGCGGACCGGATCCCGCAGCGTAGGGCGCGCGCTTTTCCGCTGCGTTACCCCACGTTTCGGGCGGTCGCGCGGTTCGACCCCGATCCGGCCACCGACGGGCCGCCGTATACCGGCGGTTACCCACACACCCACCCAACTCGCAACGTGGCGGGCTGGGTACGGAACGTGACCTGACGAAGCATCCACGTCCTCACCGGACTCACCCGTACGGAGTACTCCACTTACGCATCCTTGACATGACATCGGACAGATCGCCGCAGAACGCAACCGCGCAGGTCAGAGGGGGCGTCCAGGCTTCCGGGAGGGTGCGAACCGGAGGCTCGGGAGCCAATTCCGGCATACGTGAGGAGTCTCACATATAGCCGATTCGATGCGGTTCCCGGGCGATTTCTGCGTCAGGATCCCTGTCGACGACAAGCCCCCGCCGCCGCGGCGGGGCGGTCCGGGCGGACGCCGAGTCCTGCCGCCTCACCCGGACGACTGGTCGACAGGAGTGCATCGGCAGGAGTGGAGGACCCAGCAGTACGGGTCGGCGGACCGTCATGGTCCGGCGCCGGCCCTTGGGGTGAAGCCGTACGCCGCCCCCGTCCCGCCCGGGACGGGGGCGTTCTGCGGCCGGGCGAACTTCGCCGCCCGAACCCGACAGGTCATCCTTCACAGGCGGCTGACGAAGGGTTGCGCATGTCTGCGCTCAAGAACGTCCCGTCCGCGCTGTCCCGGGCCGGCCTCACCTCGGCCCTCACCCTCGCCCTGGCGGGGGGCGCGATGCTCGCCCCCGGCGCCCAGACCGAGGCGGCGGCGGCCACCCCCGGGGCCAAGGCCCTCGCGGTGGCCGCGTCCAAGAAGGGATCCCCGTACCAGTACGGGGCGTCGGGCCCCTACCGCTTCGACTGCTCGGGGCTCACGCTGTACGCCTTCAAGCGCGTGGGCAAATCGCTGCCGCGCACCGCAGCGCAGCAGTACAACCGCACCTCGCACATATCGGCGGGCTCCCGGCAGCCGGGCGACCTGGTCTTCTTCCACTCGGGGGGTTCCATCTACCACGTGGGCATCTACGCCGGGGGCGGCAAGGTCTGGCACTCCCCCAAGACGGGCTCCACGGTCCGTCTCGAGCGGATCTGGACCGGCAGCGTCAAGTACGGCCGGGTGCGGTGATTTCCCTCCGTTTGGCGTGATGCGCAGGTAGGTTGACGGTCCCGGCGGCTCCCCGCCGGGACCGTCGACCAAGGAGAGACGTGTCCTTCCTCAACCCCGTCCGGCACATCACCTTCGACGCCCGCGACCCCTACGCGACCGCCGAGTTCTGGGCGGCCGTCACCGGCTACGCCCTGGACCCGTCCGAGAAGGGCGACGACGAGGTCCTGATCGACCCGGGTCAGCCCGGGGTCCCCGGCCTCCTCTTCATCCGCGTACCGGACGAGAAGACCGTCAAGAACCGCGTCCACCTCGACATCCAGCCGCCCACCGGCACCCGGGACGAGGAAGTGGCGCGGCTGCTCGCCCTCGGCGCCCGGATCGCCGACGACCGGCGCACCTCCGAGGGACTGGGCTGGGTCGTGATGACCGACCCCGAGGGGAACGAGTTCTGCGTGGAGCGCAGCGCCGTCGAGCGCGGCCTGACCTGAGCCGGCGCCGGCGGGCCGGCCGGCCGCCCCTCAGCCGCCGGACTCCACGACCGCCGCGGGGGCGGCCGCCGTCCAGGGCAGCGCGATCCACACGGTCTTGCCGCCGTCCTCCGTCGGGCACACCGACAGCCGGCCGCCCGACTCGGCGGTCAGCCACCGGATGATCACCATCCCGCGGCCGTTGTCCTGCTGTACGGCGGCCGGCAGCCGCCGGGGCCAGCGCGGGTGGCTGTCGGTCACCCCGATCCGCAGCTGCTCGTCGCGCTCCAGCCGCAGGTCGACCGTGAAGGTCGGGGACTGCCCGAAGGTGTGCTGCACGGCGTTGGTGGCCAGCTCGGAGACGATCAGCCGGACGCTGTCGGCCTGCGGGGAGTCCTGCGGCAGCCCCCACTCGGTCAGCACGTCCGCGACGTGTCTGCGGGCCGCGGACACCGAAGCGGGATCGCTCGGCAGAGTGACGGTGGCTTCCTGGTGGTCGGCCATGGACTGTCCCTTTCCCACCGGGGCCGGACTCCGACTCGTGGCGGATGACCTCGCGGCCGGTCCCGGATCTGTGCTCCGCGCCAGACTGCCACTCTCCGGGGCACCGATGCGGGCGATCCCCCAAGATATGCATATATCTGTCGCTCGAAGCGGTGAACTCTGCTACGGAAGACCGTATTTGGGCACGACGGCCGGCACGACGCCGGTGGAAGGAGGCCGGCGATGCAGCACGGTCCCGCGGTTCGCCGCCGCAAGCTGGGCGAGGAGCTGCGGACGCTCCGCGACCGCTCCGGTCTCACCAGCGGCGAGGCGGCCCGGCTGGTCGGGTGGCACCAGTCGAAAGTCAGCCGCATCGAGACGGGCCGCAGTGGCGTGAAACCGGAGGACGTTCGGCTCCTCCTGGACGCGTACGGCGTCGGGGACACCCGCGAACGCGCCCTCCTGGAGGCGCTGGCCGCCTCGGCGGGCGACAGCGGGCAGGGCCGCCAGTGGTGGCACGAGTACCGGGGGCTGCTGCCCCAGGAGTACCGGGACTTCATCAGCCTGGAGGCGAGCGCGGGGGCGGCCCGGACCGTGGAGCTCTCGGTGGTGCCGGGACTGCTCCAGACGGCCGGTTACGCCCGTGCGGTGACCCGGGCGGCGCTGGGCGGCCTGCCGGAGCCCAAGGTGGACGCGCTGGTGGACGTCCGGCTGGCCCGGCAGGCGGTGCTGCGGGCGGACCCGCCGCTGGAGCTGAGCGCGGTGCTCGACGAGGCGGTGCTACGGCGTCAGATCGGCGGCCCGGAGGTGATGCGGGAGCAGCTGCGGCACCTGGTGGCCGTCGCCGAGCTGCCCCAAGTCCGGCTCCAGGTACTGCCGTTCAGCGTGGGAGGCCATCTCGGCCTCACCGGGCCTTTCGTTATCTTCTCATTTCCGAGCATTGCCGATCTGGACGTGGTTGTTCTCGACCATTTGACGAGTAGCCTCTATTTGGAGCGGAAGGAAGACCTCGAGGCGTACGGCGCCGCGTTCCGCACGATCCAGGCGCACGCCCTCCCGCCCCACGACTCGTCGGATCTCATCAGCGCCATCGCTGACGGTGCGTAGAAGGAGGCACACCCCCATGTCCGCAACCCCCCTACCCCCGAGCGGACTTCTGAACAGAGCGACCTGGCGGCGCAGCAGCCGCAGCACCGGCATGAACAACTGCGTCGAAGCCGCCGAACTCGGCGGTGAACTCCTGGCCGTGCGGGACTCGAAGCGGATCCACGGACCCGCGCTCCTGTTCACGGGCACGGCCTGGCAGGGCTTCCTGTCGTACGTACGGGTGGCCGGCCGGCCCGGCTCCGGAAGCTGACCCCCTCTCTTCCGGAGCACGGCCCGGGCCCCCGGCGCGAACCGCCCGGGGTCCGGGCCGACGTCGTCAGCCGGCGGTCGGCGCGGTCCGCAGGATCGTGCCGACCGCACGCTCGATCTCGGCCTCGGTGAGGTCCGCGCGGGCGGTCAGCCGGAGCCGGGAGATGCCGTCCGGCACCGACGGCGGGCGGAAGCAGCCCACCGAGAGCCCCGCCCCGCGGCAGTCCGCCGCCCAGGCCAGCGCCTGCGCCGCCGAAGGCGCCCGGACCGAGACCACCGCCGCGTCCGGGCGGGCCGCCGTCAGCCCCGCCGCGGTCAGCCGCTCGTACAGCGCCGTGGCCACCGCACGGGCCCGACCGGCCCGCTCGGGCTCGCGGCGCAGCAGCTCCAGGCTGCCGAGCGCGGCGCCCACGGCCGCCGGGGCCAGCCCGGTGTCGAAGATGAAGGTGCGGGCCGCGTTCACCAGGTGCTCGATGACCTTCGCCGGGCCCAGCACCGCCCCGCCCTGGCTGCCCAGCGACTTGGACAGCGTCATGGTCGCCACCACGTCGCCGTCACCCGCCAGGCCCGCCGCGTACAGCGCGCCCCGGCCGCCCTCACCCAGGACGCCCAGGCCGTGCGCGTCGTCCACCAGCAGGGCCGCGCCCTCGGCCCGGCAGGCCGCCGCGTACCCGGCCAGCGGCGCCGCGTCCCCGTCGACCGAGAAGACCGAGTCGGTGACCAGCAGCCGCCGGCCGCCCTCGTGGGCGGCCAGGGTCTTGCGGGCCGCCTCCGGGTCGGAGTGCGGGATCACCGCGGTCTCGGCGCGCGAGAGCCGGCAGCCGTCCACGATCGAGGCGTGGTTCCCGGCGTCCGAGACGACCAGGGCGCCCCGGTCGGTGAGCGCGGTGACCGCGGCGAGGTTGGCGGCGTAGCCGGAGGACAGCACCAGCGCCGCCTCGAAGCCGCAGTGCTCGGCGAGCGCCCGCTCCAGCTCGGTGTGCAGTTCGGTGGTACCGGTCACCAGCCGGGAGCCGGTGGCCCCGGCCCCCCAGCGGCGGGCCGCATCGGCCGCCGCCCGGACCGTCTCGGGGTGCCGGGCCAGGCCGAGGTAGTCGTTGCTGGCGAGGTCCAGCAGCGGCGAGTCGGCAGGGCGCGGGCGCAGGGTGCGCACCAGGCCGGCCCGCTCCCGGACCCCGGCCGCCTCGTCGATCCAGTCGAACACGTCGGCTGCGGCCGCCTCCTGCGGGCCCCGGGTCCGGGGCGCGGAGGGCTCGTGCGGGGGTACGTCCTGCGGCATCGGCTCGGTCCTCGGGTTTTGTGGGCTGTCCACAGACCCTAGCGGCCGGTCCGGAGAGGACTGGTGTGGTGATGCCCACACCGCCTTCGAGTCATCTTGTAGCTTCCCTCCTTGGCCGAGGGCCGCACTGTGAGACAGGATCTCGCCTATGGACCTGCTGAACACCCTGGTGGAGAAGGGGCTGCGGCGCGAGCTGCCGACCCGTGAAGAGGCGCTCGCCGTGCTGGCGACGTCCGACGACGAACTGCTCGATGTGGTGGCCGCGGCCGGCAAGGTGCGGCGCAAGTGGTTCGGGCGTCGAGTGAAGCTCAACTACCTCGTGAACCTGAAGTCCGGGCTCTGCCCCGAGGACTGCGGCTACTGCTCCCAGCGGCTCGGCTCCAAGGCCGAGATCCTGAAGTACACCTGGCTCAAGCCGGAGGAGGCCTCGCAGGCCGCCGCGGCGGGCGTGGCCGGCGGCGCCAAGCGCGTCTGCCTGGTGGCCAGCGGCCGCGGTCCGACGGACCGGGACGTGGAGCGGGTCGGCAAGACCATCGAGGCGATCAAGGAGCAGAACGAGGGCGTCGAGGTCTGCGCCTGCCTCGGCCTGCTCTCCGACGGCCAGGCGGAGCGGCTGCGCGAGGCCGGTGCCGACGCGTACAACCACAACCTGAACACGTCCGAGGCCACGTACGGACAGATCACCAAGACCCACACGTACCAGGACCGGGTGGACACGGTGCAGAAGGCGCACGCCGCCGGTCTGTCCGCCTGCTCCGGCCTGATCGCGGGCATGGGCGAGAGCGACGAGGACCTGGTCGACGTCGTCTACTCGCTGCGCGAGCTGGACCCGGACTCGGTGCCGGTCAACTTCCTGATCCCCTTCGAGGGCACCCCGCTCGCCAAGGAGTGGCACCTCACCCCGCAGCGCGCGCTGCGCATCCTCGCGATGGTGCGGTTCGTCTGCCCCGACGTCGAGGTCCGGCTCGCCGGCGGCCGCGAGGTGCACCTGCGCACCCTCCAGCCGCTCGCGCTCCAGCTGGCCAACTCGATCTTCCTGGGCGACTACCTGACCAGTGAGGGCCAGGCCGGCCAGGCCGACCTCGACATGATCGCGGACGCCGGCCTCGAGGTGGAGGGCGCCGGTACGACGACGCTGCCCCGGCACCGCTCCGAGGTCGCCGCGGGCGGCGGCTGCGGCTCGCACGCCGGCGCGTCGGTGTGCGGTTCCGAGGGCGACGCCGGCTGCGGCTCGGGCTGCGGCGGGTGCGCGGGCCACACGGCCGACGACCGGGCCGCCGCCGAGGTGGTCGCCGAGGCCGAGGCGGTGGCCGAGGCCGCCGAGACCGGCGCGCAGGACCCGGCTCCGGCCCAGGCCGCCCCCGGTGAGGTGCGCCCCGAGCTGGTGGCCGTGCGCCGCCGCGGCGCCGGAACGGACCTCGCTCCGAATGCCTGATCAGCTGACCGCGGCCGAACTCCGGGCGCTGGACCGCCAGCACGTGTGGCACCCGTACGGGCCGATGCCCGGACGCCAGGAGCCGCTGGTGGTCTCCTCGGCGTCCGGGGTCCGGCTGCGCCTGGCCGAACCGGTCGAGGGGCAGACCGAGTTGGTCGACGGCATGTCCTCCTGGTGGTCGGCGGTGCACGGGTACAACCACCCGGTGCTCAACGACGCGGTCACCGGCCAGCTGGGGCGGATGAGCCATGTGATGTTCGGCGGGCTCACCCACGAGCCCGCCGTCCGGCTGGCCGCCCGGCTGGTGGAGATCACCCCGCCGGGGCTGGAGCACGTCTTCCTGTCCGACTCGGGCTCGGTCTCGGTCGAGGTCGCCGTCAAGATGTGCCTGCAGTACTGGCGCTCGGTCGGCCGGAGCGGCAAGACCCGGCTGATGACCTGGCGCGGCGGCTACCACGGCGACACCTGGCAGCCGATGGCGGTCTGCGACCCCGAGGGCGGGATGCACGAGCTCTGGCAGGGCGTGCTCAACCGCCAGGTCTTCGCCGACGTGCCGCCGTCCGGCTTCGACGCCGAGCCCGACCCGGCCTACGTGGCGCACCTGCGCGAGCTGCTGGCCGCGCACGCCCACGAGGTCGCGGCCTTCATCGTGGAGCCGGTGGTGCAGGGGGCGGGCGGCATGCGCTTCCACTCCCCCGGCTACCTGCGGGTGCTGCGCGAGCTGTGCGACGAGTTCGAGGTCCTGCTGGTCCTCGACGAGATCGCCACCGGCTTCGGGCGCACCGGGGCGCTGTTCGCGGCGGACCACGCCGGGATCACCCCCGACGTGCTGTGCGTGGGCAAGGCCATGACCGGCGGCTACCTGTCGATGGCCGCGACCCTGTGCACCTCCCGGGTGGCGGACGGGATCTCCCGGGGCGACGTACCGGTGCTGGCGCACGGGCCGACCTTCATGGGCAACCCGCTGGCCGCCTCGGTGGCGCTGGCCTCGATCGACCTGCTGCTGGCCCAGGACTGGCCGGGCGAGGTCAAGCGGATCGGGGCGGGGCTGCGCGAGGGCCTGGCCGGCGCGGCGGAGCTCCCCGGGGTCAAGGACGTACGCGTCCTGGGCGCGATCGGCGTCGTCCAGCTCGACCACGAGGTCGACATGGCGGCCGCCACCCGGGCCGCGGTCCGCGAGGGCGTCTGGCTGCGGCCGTTCCGGGACCTGGTGTACACGATGCCGCCGTACGTCTCCACGGACGAGGACGTCGCGCGGATCTGCCGCGGAGTGACCGCGGCGGCGCGGGAAGGCTAGAGATGAGCGTGTTGTTCGTGTCCGGTACGGGCACGGAGATCGGGAAGACCGTGGCGACCGCCGCGATCGCCGCGGCGGCGCTGGCCGCCGGGCGGTCGGTGGCGGTGCTGAAGCCGGCCCAGACGGGCATGGCGCCCGGCGAGCCGGGGGACGCCGCGGAGGTGGCCCGGCTGGCCGGGCCGGTGACCACGGCCGAACTGGCCCGCTACCCGGAGCCGCTGGCGCCGGACACCGCCGCCCGCCGGGCCGGACTGCCGTACGTCACGCCCGCGCAGGTCGCGGAGGCGGCGCAGAAGCTGGCCGCCGACCACGACCTGGTCCTGGTCGAGGGCGCGGGCGGCCTGCTCGTCCGCTTCGACGACGAGGGCCGCACCCTGGCCGACGCGGCCCGCCTCCTGGACGCGCCGGTGCTGATCGTCGCCCCGGCCGGCCTCGGCACGCTCAACTCCTGCGCCCTGACCGCCGAAGCCCTGGCCGCCCGCGGCCTGCGCTCCCCCGGCGTGGTCATCGGCAGCTGGCCGGCCGCCCCCGACCTCGCCATGCGCTGCAACCTCGCCGACCTCCCGAAGGTCTCAGGCACCCCCCTCCTGGGCGCCCTCCCCACCAACGCCGCCACCCTGGCGTCCTTCCCCACCACCGCCCCCACCTGGCTCTCCCCCACCCTCCACGGCACCTGGTCCGCAGAGTCCTTCCTGGCAACCTGGCCGGCGTAACGACACCGGCGCACCACCCCGGCCTCACCGATGGCGGGGGCCCAACCCAGCCTCACCGGCGTTGCAGGCCCGGGGCCCCTATCCAGCCCCGCCGGCAGCGGGAGCCAACCCAGCCTCACCGGCGTTCGAGGCGCGGGGCCCCTATCCAGCCTCGCCGGCAGCGGGAGCCAACCCAGCCCCGCCGGCGTTCGAGGCGCGGGGCCCCTATCCAGCCTCGCCGGCAGCGGGAGCCAACCCAGCCCCGCCGGCGTTTGAGGCGCGGGGGTCCGGGGGCGGAGCACCCGAAAGCCCGGCGCGGAGCGCCGGGGGCGGGGTCCGGGGCGGCAGCACCCGGTTTCGGGAAGGGGCGGGGAGGGGACCAGCTCCGCGCAGCGGCCCCGAACGAGGCCCGCACCAACGCCCAGGCCCCGACCCGCCCAGGGACCGCAGGCCAGGGAAAGGGGCCAAAGCCAACGGCAATGGCCCACCCAGGAGCCACCGGCCGAGACAGGGGCAAGGGCCACCTGCCCAGGCAGGGGCAAGGGCCACAGGCAAGGGCCACAGGCACAGGCACAGGCACCGGCACGGACCACGCAAGGCCCACGCAAGGCCCGGCCCAGACCAAGCCCACCACCCCAAGGGCCCCGCCTCCACGGATGCCCACCCCACCCCGGGGAACACTAGGGGCAGCACCCCAAGAGGAGGCTCCCCCCATGCCCATCGGCAAACGCCAACGACCCCCCGTCCACCACCCCCTCTTCGCCCGCGTGTACGCCGGCCTCAGCACCACCGCCGACACCCACGCCGGCGTGGCCAAGGTCAGGGACCAACTCCTGACCGGCCTCACCGGCCGCGTCATCGAGATCGGCGCCGGCAACGGCCGGAACTTCGCCCACTACCCCCGCGCCGTCTCCGAGGTCGTCGCCATCGAGCCGGAGCCCACCCTCCGCCGTCTCGCCGTCCGCGAAGCCCTCCGCTGCGAGGTCCCCGTGGACGTCGTACCCGGCGTCGCCGAGGCGCTGCCCGTCAAGAGCGAGGCCTTCGACGGGGCCGTCGCCTCCCTCGTGCTCTGCTCGGTCCGCAGCCTGCCCCGGGCCCTCTCCGAGATGTACCGCGTCCTGCGCCCCGGCGCCGAGCTGCGGTTCTTCGAGCACGGCCTGGCCCCCGGCCCCAACATGGCAGCCTTCCAACGGCTGCTGGACCGTACGGTCTGGCCCCGCCTCTGCGGCGGCTGCCACACCGCCCGGGACCCCCTCGCCGCCATCGAGGCGGCCGGCTTCGACGTGGTCTCCCAGCGCGGCATGCGGATCCCGGAGCGCGGCCCCGCCTTCCCCGACTCGTACTGCGTGCTCGGCACGGCGCGCCGCCCGTACGTCTGACCCGGGTCGGGAGCCGGCGGCATACCCCCCGCGCGGGGGATGCGCCCCGTCGTACCCCGTTCTACGCTCGCCTCCTGCTCACCGACGGGGGGACACCGTGACGACAGCGGATTCCGGCAGGGGCACGGCAGCGCGTGCCCGCGCACTGACCAAGGCGTACGGCACGGGCGAGACCACCGTGCTGGCGCTCGACGCCGTGGACGTGGACATCGACCGGGGCCGCTTCACGGCGGTGATGGGCCCCTCCGGCTCGGGGAAGTCCACGCTCATGCACTGCCTCGCCGGCCTGGACACCGTCTCGGCGGGCGGCGTCTGGATCGGCGACACCGAGATCACCGGACTGCGCGAGCGGGAGCTGACCCGGCTGCGCCGGGACCGGATCGGCTTCATGTTCCAGTCGTTCAACCTCCTGCCGACGCTCTCGGCCGCGGAGAACATCACCCTGCCCATGGACATCGCGGGCCGCCGGCCCGACCAGGAGTGGCTGGACCGGGTGATCGACACGCTCGGCCTGCGCGACCGGCTCCGGCACCGGCCCAACCAGCTCTCCGGCGGCCAGCAGCAGCGGGTGGCCTGTGCCCGGGCGCTCGCCTCCCGGCCCGAGCTGATCTTCGCCGACGAGCCCACCGGCAATCTCGACTCCCGGGCCGGCGCGGAGGTGCTGGCGTTCCTGCGGGAGGCGGTGGACTCCCTGGGGCAGACGGTGGTCATGGTCACCCACGACCCGAGCGCCGCGGCCTGCGCCGACCTGGTGCTGTTCCTGGCGGACGGCCGGATCGTGGACCGGATCGAGGCCCCGACCGCCGCCGCGGTGCTGGAGCGGATGCGCCGCTTCTCCGCGCCCGCGGCGACGGGGCCGGCCGGACCGGCGGCTTCCGAGGGCTCCGGAGAGGGGAGTTGAGGCCACCGTGCTCCGGGCTACGCTCCGCAGCTTCCTCGCCCACAAGGGCCGGCTGCTCCTGTCGGCCCTGGCGGTCCTGCTGTCGGTCGCCTTCGTCACCGGCAGCCTGATCTTCTCCGACACGGTCACCCGTACCTTCGACCGGCTCTTCGCCTCCACGGCGGCGGACGTCACGGTCGGCCCGCCGGGCGACCTGCGCGAGCGGATGCCCTCGGGGGCCGTCCGTACCGTCCCCGCCTCGCTCGCCGACCGGATCGCGGGGGTGCCGGGCGTGGCCGCGGTCCACGTCGAGGCGGCCGTGCACAACCTCACCGTGGTCGACTCGCGCAACCGCCCGGTGGGGCCGACCACCGGCGCCCCGACCATCGCCTCCAACTGGTACGCCGCTGAGCACAGTCCGGTGGAGCTGACCCGCGGCCGGGCTCCGCACGGCCCGGAGGAGGCGCTGCTCGACGCGAACACCGCCGCGCGGAAGAAGGTCCGGATCGGGCACACGCTGACCGTGCTCGCCCCGCCCGGATCGTTCCGCGTCCGGGTGGTCGGCATCGTCACCTTCACCACCACCAACCCCGGCGCGGCGCTGCTCTACCTGGACACCCCGACCGCCCAGACCAAGCTGCTGGGGGCGGCCGGGCAGGCCTCCTCCCTGGCGGTGGACGCGGCGCCGGGCGTCCCCGACGACGTGCTCAAGGCCCGCGTCGCGGCGGCCCTGGGGCCGGGGTACGAACTGCGCACGGCCGCCGAGCAGGCCAAGAACGCCGCCGAGCAACTGGGCGACTTCCTCAAGGTCATCAAGTACGTCATGCTCGGCTTCGCCGGGGTGGCCGTGCTGGTCGGGGTGTTCCTCATCGTCAACACCTTCTCCATGCTGATCGCCCAGCGCACCCGCGAGCTGGGGCTGTTGCGGGCGCTGGGGGCGGACCGCCGCCAGGTGCGCCGGTCGGTGCTGGCCGAGGCGCTGCTCCTGGGGCTGGTGGGCTCGACCCTGGGGCTGGCCACCGGCATCGGCCTGGCGGCCGGGCTGATCGCGCTGCTGGGGCTGGCCGGGATGAACCTCAGCGCCTCGGAGATGGTGGTCGGCCCGGGCACCCCGGTCGCCGCCTATCTGGTGGGGCTGGTGGTGACCTTCGTGGCGGCCTATCTGCCCGCCCGGCGGGCCGCGGCGGTCTCCCCGATGGCCGCCCTGGCCGATGCCGAAGTCGCCGGGGTGGGCAAGCCGTTGCGGGTGCGGGGGCTGGTGGGCGCGCTGGTGGGGCTGGCCGGGGCGGCCGCGCTGGCGGGCTGTGCGGCGAGCGAGGAGACGGGGCGGGCGGCGCCGCTGCTCGGGGTGGGCATCGTGCTGACCCTGGTCGCGATGGTGGTCGCCGGGCCGCTGCTGGTGCGGCCGCTGATCCGGGTGCTGGGCGGGGCGTTCCCGCGGGTGTTCGGTTCGGTCGGCCGGCTCAGCCAGCGCAACGCCCTGCGCAATCCGCGGCGGACCGGGGCCACGGCCGCGGCCCTGATGGTCGGGCTGGCGCTGGTGGGCGGCCTGTCGGTGGCGAGTTCGTCGATGGCGGCCTCCTTCGACCAGCAGATCGACCGCACGCTGGGTGCCGACTTCGTCGTCCAGAACACCAACTTCATGCCCTTCCCGGCGGAGGTCACCGCGGCGGTGCGGGGTGTGCCGGGCGCGGCGCTGGTGGTGCGGCAGCGCTTCAGCCCGGTCGCGGTGCGACTGCCGGACGGCAAGCGGGTCGAATCCACGGCCGCCGGGTACGACCCGCGGCTGGACGAGGTGGCGCACGTCCCGTACGCCCGGGGCGGTACGCCCGACGTCATGGCGGCGGACGCGCTCGGGATGGACGCCGAGTTCGCCGCGGACCACGGCCTGCGGCCGGGCGACGCGGTGCCCGTGCTCTTCCCGGGCGGTCGGACGGCCCTGCTGCGGGTCGCCGCACTGACGGAACTGGACGCGCCGCGCGGCCCGGGCATGGCGGGCGGTCTCTTCATGGGGCTGGCGACGCTGGAGCGGTACGTCCCCGGCGGGCAGGACGCCGCGCTGTACGTCAACGCCGCGGCCGGGGTCGACGCGGAGCTGCTGCGCAAGCGGCTGGAGGCGGCCCTCTTCCCGTACCCGCAGGTGCAGGTGCGCGACCAGGCCGACTACAAGGAGCTGATCCGGCAGCAGATCTCGGTGATGCTGATGCTGGTGTACGGCCTGCTGGCGCTGGCGATCATCATCGCCGTGCTGGGGGTGGTGAACACCCTGGCCCTGTCGGTGGTGGAGCGGACCCGGGAGATCGGGCTGCTGCGGGCCATCGGACTGTCCCGGGCCCAGCTGCGGCGGATGATCCACCTCGAGTCGGTGGTGATCGCGGTGTTCGGGGCGGTGCTGGGGCTCGGGCTCGGCCTGGTGTGGGGCCTGTCGGCGCAGCGGGTGCTGGCGCTGGAGAAGATGACCGCGCTGGCGGTGCCCTGGCCGGTGATGGTGGAGGTGCTGCTGGGCTCGGTGGTGGTCGGCCTGGCGGCGGCCGTCCTGCCGGCCCTGCGGGCCGCCCGGATGAACGTCCTCACCGCGATCGCCCACGAATGACCACCCGCGGCCCCCGGCCGGACCCCGGGGGCCGCCGCCGGACCGCCTCATCTGTCGAAGGGCTTCACCCACCGCCGCCAGTGGTCCTCCTGGTGATACCCGGCCGCAGCCCAGGCAGCCTGCGCCTGCACGTTCTCGACCAGCACCATCGCATCCCCGCGCCGGCCGCCCAGCTCAAGGAACCGCTGTTCGGCCCTCTCGAGGAGCGTCTTGGCGATGCCTTGCCGACGATGGGAGGGAAGCACAGCGAGCCGATAGAGCGATGCTCTCCAGCCGTCCCAGCCTGCAATCAGAGTCCCCACGAGGAGCCCGTCAGACTCCGCAAGGATCAGAGCGTCTGGATCACGTCCGATGAGCCGAGTCACCCCCGCAATGTCGTCTGTGATGGAGGTGCCTTCGGCGGCTTCCTTCCAGAAGGCCAGGACGCTCGCGGCGTCGGCCTCGGTAGCACTGCGTGTCTCGATCATGGAGCCGAGACAAACACAGGGCCCCAACGTCCAGCCACTGCCTTTCGCACTGCGAGACGGGCAGGTCAGGGCATGAAGTACAAGGACGCCTGTCCGGGGCTGAGGGTAGTCAAGGTTCGCCGTATCAGCCGCGACACCGAAGCCTCGGCGGCGCCGGCGGAGCAGGACGCCCGACTGTCCGGGTTCGCGGACAGGCAGAGCTTCGAAGTGGTCGGGGACGTTGAGGATGCCACCGTGCCCGGCGCGATCAACCTCGACCGACGGCCCACGCTCAAAAAGTGGTTCAGTGAGCCGTACCTGTCCGAGTGGGATGCCCTGCTCTTCACGGAGCAGGACCGCATCACCCGCGATGACCTCCACTGGTGGGGGTTCGCGATCTGGCTCAAGGACAAGGGCAAGAGCGTCCTCTTGCTCGATGAGCCGAACTTCGAGCTGGACACGTCCGAGGGCCGCATGATGGCCGGGTTCAAGGCGTACGCGAACGCCAAGTAGGGGCTGCTCAGGCACGCACGGGGTTGGACGGGTCGTCCAGCCATGCCGTCTGCCCGTCACGGCCCACGGTGAGACCGAAGCGGGTGAAGTCGGGGGAACCCTGCCCCACCCACCATCGGTAAGCGGCCTCCCGCTCATCCCAGAGGCGTCGGGGGCCGGACTGCACTACGAGGTAGTCACCTGCCCCGGACTCGTAGTCGATGGACGCCCACGACTGGCGGTCGTCGCCGTACAGCCACAACACGTAAGCGTCTTCGTCCTCGTTCTCGTCGTCCCGCTCCACTGACCAGAACATCCCGGGCGCGCGGAGATTGATGGCGAACTGAGGAGCCCACCCGTCGATATCTTCCGGCGAGAGGGCGGTACGGCTCTGGATGCCGTCTGCGGGCCACTCCTCGCCCCGGAGGTACACGTCATGGGTTGCTCGGTCGGGACGCTGCTGCCGGAGCCGCATGAACGCGCTGGGGCGCGTGAAGTGCCCCGACGCCCTACCGGGCTCGGTCACGACAAGCCGGGCGATACCTTCACCGCCGTTACCCGGCCCCCAGGGGGCGACGATCACCCCGCCCGTGACCGTCTGCTCTACCCACGCGTAGGGGACATCACCGATCGAGCATGTGGCAATGATCCGGTCGTACGGGGCGCGTCCCGGGAACCCGAGCCGGCCATCCCCCACGACGGTCGTGGGGAAGAAACCCGCGTCCTCCAAGTTGCGGGATGCGGACTTGGCTACGGAGGGGTCGAACTCGATCGTGACGACGTTCTCGGAGCCCGTGCGGTGACACAGAAGAGCGGCGTTCCAGCCGGTACCGGACCCGATTTCGAGAGTCCGGTGTCCGTCCCGAGCGTTAAGGTCCCCGAGCATGGAGAAGACCATTTCGGGCTTGGAGTTGGAACTACTCGGGGTAGTCCCTACGCCGTCCCCGTCGTGCTCGCCGTCGTCCCACTGAGTAGTGAGAGGGATGTCCGAGTAGACGGCCCTGTACCAGGCTTCGGGATCGGTTCCGTAGTCCACGGCGCGGCCCTGCTCGGTACCGTCCGGGATACCGGGCCAGATGCGCTCAGGGACGAACAGCTCACGCGGGACCGCATGGAACGCCCCCAGCCAATCAGTCTGCAATGCGCCCGATGCAACGAGCGCAGAGGCGAGCCCCGTAGGGCCCGCCGCCTCTTCGCGCGCGGTCATGTGCCCCTACTTCTTCGGGCCGGAGCCGTCGGAGGAGTTGCCACCGCTGCCGGTATCGGTCCCGCCGCCGCCGTGTCCGCGGCCGCTGCTTCCGTCGTCCTGCTGGCTGCCGCCCTGACCGCCTCCGGTACCACCGCCGTGCTTGGGGGTCATCGTGCGTCTCCTTCTTGTCGTCGGATGGTGTGGGGGTCGAGCCTTGCTTGCCCACCCTGGCGGGGTTGGGAGTCTGAAAGGGGCTATCCGCCCCAGCCAGGGGAGACGATGAGCGCGGCCGTTGCGACCCATGCCGCTGCGGCGTCGAGGGTCGCTCGGCTGGGCCTCCCAGTCGCACGACTCGTGCAGGCACCGCTCACGCGTGCCCCCGCACGGCATGGCGCCGGATCAACACGTTCCGGTCGCTCACGACCGTGCCAGCGAGGGGCCCATGGGCGGCCGCCCGTTCCTGGGCCCAGGTCTGGCACCTCGCGCAGTTGGCGGGAGGCTCCGGCCAGGGGGCATGAAGAGGTTTGCCGCCTGCTGCTGTGCCGTCGTTGCTGCCGCCATCACGCACCCTCCGCGCCGCTGTCTCGGTCCGGGGGAATCCTTCACCGCTCTTGAACAGCGAAGGGGGATGATGCGCGTTGTGGACTAAAGATCACCTGAGAGCCGCTGAGCACCCGTGCAGGAAGGTGCGGGCGTCGTCCCCGAAGAGCGCCCGGTCCTCAAGGTGGGCGTGCTCCTCAAGGTGGCTCATCACGTCCCGGGGGTCGCGGAAGACCATCACCCCGGACGACAGCTCGACGGTTGCAATACGGTCGTCGTAGACCGTGAAGGTGTTCAGCGGGGCGGGGCCGGTGGACACCGTTATGGGGATGACGCCGAGCCTCACGTTCGGCAGGTGCGTGAGCGAGGCCAGGTGGTCGATCTGCACCGCGAGTGCGGCGGGCCCTACGAGGGGCCAGCGAACGGCTTGCTCGGTGAGGACGAACGTGAACCGCTTCGAGCGGTCGTAGAGGACCTGTTGCCGTTCCAGCTTCCGGGCGATCGTCTTGGAGTGGTCGCCGGGAATGTGCGCGAGGCTCTCCCGGATGTACTCCGGCGTCGAGAGAAGCCCTGTGATCATCGACAGCAGGAAGACCCGGAACTGATTCGATGACGCTTCGAGGCCGGCCAGCTCACGTTGCTTCTTGTCCAAGCCCTTTCGGCGCATACCCCGGGCGCCCTGCCACTCCGTGTTTGCCAGTCGGGCCAACGTCATGACCTGAGTGACCAGAGCTGGGGGTGCCTCGCAGGCTCGCAGAAGTTGCTCCACGTCCACGAGGGACGGGCGCACCTTGCCGTTCTCGATACGGCTGACCTTGGACTGGGACATGTTGCAGCGGGCAGCGGCCCGGACTCCTGGGAGCCCGGACCGCTTGCGTACCGCTTTCAGCAGGGCCGCTAGCTCCTCGCCTGACTGCCCTATCTCCTCAGGCTCGACACTCACTTAGTGATGTACTCCAGGAACGGCACGGACGCCTCTACGGCGGTCCGCTGGTACTCGATGAACGGGGCAGGGTCGCCCTCGTACAGTTCGCGGCTGATCTGTTTCCCATCCGGCTGGTAGTGCATGAGCACGACCGCGGAGCGGTCGAACATCCAGAAGTCTTGAACGTCCGGCAGCGGGTTCGGCCGGTCGGTCACGTCGAGAATCCGGATGTCTTCTCCGGCGGGCGCCTGGTGCTGGTAGTACCGCTCGAACTCGAACCGCAGGTAGTCGCTCAGCGGCCGTCTGAGGACGTGGACCCGCCCGACGGTGCGGACCCGCACCATCTCCGTCCACGAGTCCTCGTACGGGCCGGGGAAGCGGGCCCCGGCCTTGAAGGCTGCGAACTCGTCCGCTTCCTGCGGTACGAGGTACTGGGGCAGGGTCTCAAGCCGCCACGCTTCCGTCTGGAAGGTGCGGAACCTGGATGCCCAGTCGTCACCATCCAAGAGCACGGAACGCCTCCCTGAGCACTGCTTCGGGGATCTCTACGAGCCCCTCACCGGTCGGCGGGGCGAAGGCGTCGGATACGTCACCCTGGACGATGATCGAGCCGGACGCGGTCCGGTACAGGTTCGGGCAGTCGCCCTGCCCGCATTCGCCGTTTCCGTTGCCGGTGAGCCTGGTCAGTTCCTCGCGTGCCATGGGGAGCCCCCTCCGTGACAGACCCCTCACGAGCCTGATGACCATGACCGTACGAAGGAGCCCCTACCGCCGTCCATGCGCGAACGCGACTATGCGCGTCTTCGCATAAACCCGTACCTGCGCGAGCTACGTTGCCCCTGAGCGACACACAGCCCTGGCGCACCGGGCCACCGGCTTTCGCGGGCTGGGACGATCTCGGTGGCTTTGCCGATCCTTTACTATGGGGGGAACCGTCCTCCGACTTCGAAAGGTGTGAGCGTCCGCCCATGGGCGAGCCTCCCAGTACCCGACATCGCGCACGACTCCTCCTCCTGGCCGATCATGGGACGGAGGTGAACCGATGACCGAAGTGCTCCTGCTCATCGTGGCGCTGCTGCTCTGCCTGGCCTGCGGGGCGTTCGTCGCGGCGGAGTTCTCGCTGACCACGATCGAGCGCGCGGAACTGGAAAACGCCGTCGAGCGCGGCGACCGCGGTGCCTCCAGCGCCCTGAAGGCGGTCCGGAGCCTGACCTTCCAGCTCTCCGGCGCCCAGCTCGGCATCACCGTCACCGGCCTGGTCATCGGCATGCTCTCCGAGCCCTCCATCGCCGCGCTGCTGCGCGGGCCGCTGCGGGCCGTGGGGCTGTCGGACTCCGCTGCCTCCTCCACCGCGCTGGTCCTGGGCACCGCCCTGTCGACGGTGGTCCTGATGGTGGTCGGCGAGCTGGTCCCCAAGAACTGGGCGATCTCCTCCCCGCTGGCCGTCGCGCGCCGGGTCGCCACCCCGCAGCGGGCCTTCAGCACGGCCTTCAAGCCGCTGATCGGCCACCTCAACACCACCGCCAACCACATGGTGCGGCGGTTCGGCCTGGAACCGGCCGAGGAGCTGGCCTCCGCCCGTACCCCGCAGGAGCTGGTGGCACTGGCCCGGCACTCCGCCAAGGAGGGCGCGCTGGAGAAGGACACCGCCGAGCTCTTCGTGCGGACCCTGAACCTCGCCGACCTCACCGCGGAGAACGTCATGACCCCCCGGGTGCAGGTCACCGCCCTGGACGTGCAGACCACCGCCGAGGACGTGGCCAACGCCACCCAGGCCACCGGCCTGTCCCGCTTCCCGGTCTACCGCGGCAGCCTGGACACCGTCGTCGGCACGGTCCACATCAAGGACGTGCTGGCCCTGCCGGCCGAGGAGCGGCACCGCTACCCGGTGGCCCAGCTGCTCCGGGAGCCGCTGCTGGTCCCCGAGTCGCTGACCGTGGACCGGCTGCTGGACCGCCTCTCGGGCCGCCAGACGATGGCCGTGGTGATCGACGAGTACGGCGGCACGGCCGGAGTGGCCACGCTGGAGGACATCGTCGAGGAGGTCGTCGGCGAGGTGCGCGACGAGCACGACCCGCACGAGACCCCCGACCTGGCCTCCGCCGGCACCGACGCGACCGGCCGGGCCCTCTACTCGGCCGACGGCGCGGTCCGCACCGACCAGCTGGCCCGGATAGGGATGCGGGTCCCGGAGGGGCCCTACGAGACGCTGGCCGGGCTCATAGCCACCTCGCTGGGTCGCATTCCCACGGTGGGCGACAGCCTCGAGCTGGACGGCTGGAAGGTGGACGTGGTGGACGCCACCGGGCGCCGCGCCGCGCGGGTGCTGTTGCACGTACCGCCGGCCGGGACCCCCGGCCAGAGCGTCGGCCCTGACGCGGAGGGGGCCCGATGACCGCGGTCCAGCTCCTGATCGGCTTCCTGACGCTGGTGGTCAACGCCTTCTTCGTCGGCGCCGAATTCGCCCTGATCTCGGTCCGGCGCAGCCAGATCGAGCCCTTCGCCGAGCGCGGCGACCGGCGGGCCCGCAGCGTCCTGTGGGCCCTGGAACACGTCTCCGCCCTGATGGCGGCGGCGCAGCTCGGCATCACGCTGTGCACCCTGGTACTGGGCGTGGTCGCGGAGCCGGCGATCGAACACCTGCTGTCGCCGGTGTTCGGCTTCTTCGGGGTGCCGGAGGGCCTGACGCACGCGATCTCCTTCGCGATCGCCCTGGCCGCGGCCACCTACCTGCACATGCTCTTCGGCGAGATGCTGCCGAAGAACATCGCGCTGGCCGAGCCGGTCCGCACGGCCCTGGCCCTGGGGCCGCCGCTGGTGACCCTGACCCGGGCGCTGCGGCCGGTGATCTTCGCGATCAACGCCTTCGCCAACACCCTGCTGCGGCTGCTGCGGGTGGACGTGAAGGACGAGGTCTCCGCGACCTTCTCGGACGACGAGCTGGCCCGGATGGTCAAGGACTCCAGTGACGCCGGGCTGCTGGACGGCCGGGCCAGCGAGCGGCTGCACGACGCCCTGGAGCTGGGGCGGCGGCCGGTGACGGACGTGGCCCTGCCGGTCGACCGGGTGGTGACCGCCCGCGAGGGGATCACCCCCGAGGAGCTGGAACGGCTTTCCGCCGACTCCGGGTACTCGCGGTTCCCCGTGGTCGACGACGGCCGCCGGATCCTCGGCTACCTGCACGTCAAGGACGCCCTGGACGCCCCGCGGCGGGAGGAGGCCTTCCCGCTCGCCGCGCTGCGCACCATCGCCCAGGTCGGGGCGGAGACCCCGCTCGACGACGTGCTGACCGCGATGCGGCGCAGCCGCACCCACCTGGCGGCGGTCCAGGGCGCCGACGGCACCCTGGCGGGGCTGGTGACCATGGAGGACGTGCTGCGCGAGCTGTTCGGGAACACGCCCGGCGCCTGATCGCCCCGGCCGCCCGCCGTTCCCGCCGCCCTCGGGCCGCGGGAACGGCGGGCGCTCCGCAGAACCGCGCGGTAACATCGGCCCGTCATGGAAATGAATGCCTCGTACACCAGTTTTGTCGCGGTCGGCGACTCGTTCACCGAGGGCATGTCCGACCGGCTGCCCGACGGGTCGTACCGGGGCTGGGCCGATCTGCTCGCGGCTCGGCTGGCCGCCCGTGAGCCGGGCTTCCGGTACGCGAACCTCGCCGTCCGGGGCAAGCTGATCGGCCAGATCGTCGAGGAGCAGGTGGACTCGGCGGCCGCCATGAAGGCCGACGTGGTCACCCTGGTGGGCGGGCTGAACGACACGCTCCGGCCCAAGTGCGACATGGGCCGGGTCCTGGGCCTCCTGGAAGAGGCCGCCGCTCGGCTCGCCCCTTCCTGCGGACGCCTGGTGCTGATGCGCTCCCCCGGCCGCAACGGCCCGGTGATGGACCGCTTCCGCCCGCGCATGGAAGAGCTCTTCGACTTCATCGACGTCCTCGCCCGGCGGCACGACGCCCTCGTGGTGGACCTGTACGGGGCCCCGGTGCTGGCCGACCCCCGCATGTGGGACGTGGACCGGCTGCACCTGACCCCCGAGGGCCACACCCGGGTCGCCGAGGCGGTCTGGCAGACCCTGGGCCTGCCGCCGGAGTCCGACTGGCGGTCCGAGCTGGCACCCCCGGTGCCGCCGGCCTGGACCGCGCGGCGGGCCGAGGACGTCCGCTTCGCCCGGCAGCACCTGCTGCCCTGGATCGGCCGCCGGCTCACCGGCCGGTCCTCCGGGGACGGTCTGCCGGCCAAGCGCCCGGAGCTGCTGCCGTACGGCGAGCCGCTCGGCGAGCCCTCCGGGCCCACGCTCTCGTAGCAACGCACAATCGGGCCCGGGGCGCTGGCCTGCGTGAATCGACAGTAGAATCCGTACACGTGACAGCCAAGCCCCGCATCCCCAATGTCCTGGCCGGCCGCTACGCCTCCGCGGAGCTCGCCGTCCTGTGGTCCCCCGAGTACAAGGTGACGCTGGAGCGTCGGCTGTGGCTCGCCGTACTGCGCGCCCAGAAGGACCTCGGCATCGAGGTGCCGGACCAGGCCCTCGCCGACTACGAGCGCGTCCTGGAGCAGGTCGACCTCGCCTCCATCGCCGAGCGCGAGAAGGTCACCCGCCACGACGTGAAGGCCCGCATCGAGGAGTTCAACGCCCTCGCCGGCCACGAGCACGTCCACAAGGGCATGACCTCGCGCGACCTCACCGAGAACGTCGAGCAGCTTCAGATCCGCCTCTCCCTCGAGCTCGTCCGCGACCGCACGGTCGCGGTGCTGGCCCGCCTCGGCAAGCTCGCCGGCGAGCACGCCGAGCTGGTCATGGCCGGCCGCTCCCACAACGTCGCCGCGCAGGCGACGACCCTGGGCAAGCGCTTCGCCACCGCCGCCGACGAGCTGCTGGTCGCCTACGGCCGCCTCGAGGAGCTGCTCGCCCGCTACCCGCTGCGCGGGATCAAGGGCCCGGTCGGCACCGCCCAGGACATGCTCGACCTGCTCGGCGGCGACGCCGGCAAGCTCGCCGACCTGGAGCAGCGGATCGCGGGCCACCTCGGCTTCGCCCAGGCCTTCACCTCCGTCGGCCAGGTCTACCCCCGTTCCCTCGACTACGACGTGGTCACCGCGCTGGTCCAGCTGGCCGCCGCCCCGTCCTCCATCGCGAAGACGATCCGCCTGATGGCGGGCCACGAGCTGGTCACCGAGGGCTTCAAGCCCGGCCAGGTCGGCTCCTCCGCGATGCCGCACAAGATGAACACCCGCTCCTGCGAGCGCGTCAACGGCTTCATGATCATCCTGCGCGGCTACGCCTCGATGACCGGCGAGCTGGCCGGCGACCAGTGGAACGAGGGCGACGTCTCCTGCTCCGTGGTCCGCCGCGTGGCCCTGCCGGACGCCTTCTTCGCTCTGGACGGTCTCATGGAGACCTTCCTGACCGTGCTCGACGAGTTCGGCGCCTTCCCCGCCGTCGTGGCCCGCGAGCTGGACCGCTACCTCCCCTTCCTGGCCACCACCAAGGTGCTGATGGGTGCGGTGCGCGCCGGTGTCGGCCGCGAGGTCGCCCACGAGGTCATCAAGGAGCACGCCGTCGCCTCCGCGCTGGCCATGCGCGAGCAGGGCGCCGAGCGCAACGAGCTCCTGGACAAGCTCGCCGCGGACGAGCGCATCCCGCTGGACCGCGCCCAGCTCGACGCCCTGATGGCCGACAAGCTGTCCTTCACCGGCGCCGCGGGCGACCAGGTCGCGACCGTGGTCTCCCGCATCGAGGAGATCTCCAAGCAGCACCCCGAGGCCGCCGCCTACACCCCGGGGTCGATCCTCTGAGTCCCGAAGAGCTGGCCGCCGCCCGTGACCGCGTCATCCCCGACGTGGTCGCGGGCGGTTTGCGCGTCCTCTTTTGCGGGATCAACCCGGGCCTGATGTCCGCCGCCACCGGCCACCATTTCGCCCGCCCGGGCAACCGCTTCTGGCCCGTCCTGCACCTGTCCGGCTTCACCCCCCGCCGGCTCGCCCCCGCCGAGCAGGACGAACTCCTCTCGTACCGCCTGGGCATCACCAATGTGGTGGCCCGGGCCACCGCACGGGCCGACGAACTCGCCCCCGAGGAGTTCCGCGAAGGCGGCCGCCTCCTGACCGCCAAGGTCGAACGGCTGGCGCCCCAGTGGCTCGCCGTGGTGGGCGTGACGGCCTACCGCACCGCCTTCGGCGACCGCCGTGCCCAGATCGGCCCCCAGGAGCGCACCATCGGCTCCACCCGTATCTGGGCCCTCCCCAACCCGAGCGGCCTCAACGCCCACTGGACCGCAGAGACCATGGCCGAGGAGTACGCCCGCCTCCGCCTGGCCGCCCAGTCCGAGGACTGACCGCCTTCCCCCTCGGGCGCCCCGCGCCCGAGGCCCCTCACGGCGGGTCGGTCGCGGTGACCGCCGCCATCAGCAGCAGCGGCTGCTCCTCACCGCCGGCGGCCGCATAGACGGCCACCCACTCCTCGGCCACCCGCCACAGGTGCACGTGGTCCGTGGTGCCGCTGACCTCCCTCCACGGCGCCGGTATCTCCTCCCCCGAGGCCCAGCGCTCCTGCACCGTGCCCATACCGACGACGTCCGGCTCCCCCCAGCCGTCCGTCAGCGCCTGCACCAGGGCCGTGTACTCGGCCCCGATCTGCTCGGCCGCCGCCACCCGGTCGGACCCGTCGCCCTCCCAGAACGCCTGGCTGCGCCCGAGCTCGACCAGCGCGTACCCGGCCCCTTCCCCGGCTCCGCCGCCCACCCCGAGGCGCGCGGCGCTGCGCAGCCGGTCGATCGTCTCGCGTCGCTGTGCCGTGGTCATGCCGTCAGTAAACCCGGCGGCACTGACAACTGGCCCCGCGTCAGGCGTCCCTACGACGCACCGCCAGGCAGCCGGCGACCAGCGCACCCGCACTCCACAGCGCCGTGACCCCGAGGCCGCTCCACGGGCCCAGCGCGTCCCCTGCCCCTTGGTGCAGCACCAACTGCCCCGCCCGGTCGGGCAGGAACTCCGCGGCTCCCCCCGCCACGTCCCCGACGACATAGGACACGATCAGCACGAAGGGTATGAGGATCCCCAGCACGGCCGTCCCACTGCGCACCAGCGCCGTCAGCCCGGCCGCCAGCAGTGCCATCGACGCCAGATAGGCACCGCTGCCCAGGATCGCCCTGCCCACCTCGGCGGCACCGGGCCCGGCCGTGCCGGCGTGCCGGAACCCCTGTCCGCAGAGGTAGGAGGCCAGACCGGCGGACGTCCCCACGCCCAGGGAGAGCGCACCGATCACCGCGGTCTTGGCGAGGTAGAACCGCGTCCGGTCGGGCACCGCGCAGAGCGTGATGCGCAGCGCGCCGTTCTGGAATTCGCACGCGACGGCCGTGGCGCCGAAGGCCAGCGCGGCTATCTGCCCGAAGGCGACCCCCTGGAAGAGGGGGAAGAGGGCGTCGCCCGCCGCCCCGTCGGCCTCGCCGTCGGTCAGGGCGGTGCCGAGGACGGTGACGCCGACGGTGGCGAGGAACACCGCTGCGAGGGTCCAGAGGGTGCTGCGTAGGGAACGCGTCTTGATCCACTCCGCGTGGATCACGGGCCGGCCGGGCAGGGCGGGAGTGCGCATGGTCAGACCTCCAGGGCGGCGAGGGGAGCGGTGGGCGCGGCGAACGCGGCTGCTCCGGCGGTCAGGGCGAGGTAGGCCTCTTCCAAAGAGGCCCGCTCATCGAGGAGTTCCAGGAGGGGCACGCCCTCCCGGGCCGCCAGGACCCCCACTTCTTCCGCCGTCGTCCCCGTGACGGTCCACCGGTCATCGGGCCCGGCGACCGGTGTGTGCCCGGCCGCCGCGAGCACGGCGGCCAGTCGCTCCCACTCGCGCGTGCGTACGCGCACGCGCGGGGGACTGTGGATGTCGATGAACTCACTCATCGACATGTCGGCCAGCAGCCGTCCCCCGCCCAGGACGACCAAGTGGTCGGCAGTGGCCGCGGTTTCGGCCATGAGGTGACTGGAGACGAGGACCGTCCGCCCGTCGGCGGCCATCCGCCGCATCAGCTCGCGTATCCAGATGATCCCCTCGGGATCCAGGCCGTTGGCCGGTTCGTCGAGCATCAGCACGGCCGGGTCCCCGAGCAGGGCCGCGGCGATCCCCAGCCGCTGGCGCATCCCGAGCGAGAAGGTGCGGATGCGCGTACGGGCCACCGCCGCGATGCCCGTCTCCTCCAGGACCTCGCCCACCCGGCGGGCGGGCAGGCCGTTGCTCACCGCGAGCGCGAGGAGGTGGTCGTGGGCGGTGCGCGAGCCGTGCGCCGCCTGCGGGTCGAGCAGGGCGCCCACCTGCTCCAGCGGGCGCGTGAAGCCGGTGAAGGGACGGCCGCCGATCGTGGCCGTGCCGGACGTCGGTCGGTCCAGGCCCAGGACGAGCCGCATGGTCGTCGACTTGCCCGCGCCGTTGGGCCCGAGGAAGCCGGTGACCCGGCCGGGTCGGACGGTGAAGGTCAGGCGGTCCACCGCGCGGGTGGATCCGTAGGTCTTGGTGAGTTCTCGAATCTCGATCGCGTTCATACCCCCGAGCGTGCCCGCCGGCCCTCCCGCCGCTCTTCCCCCGCGCGGGGGGACCCTCTCCCCCGCACGGGGGAGACGCGTGGGGCGGGGCCGCTGGCACGATGGCGGCATGTCCAGATTTCTTCGCGCGCCGGTACAACCGGTCACGTATTCGCGCTGGTTGCACCTGTGCGTGCCGCTGCTCATCGTCGCGGTGTGGCTGTTCATGTTCCCGCACTGGCCGTGGGGGATCGTGCTGCTGGTCGCACCCGCGGGGCTGCTGCCGTGGGCGCGGGTGGCGGAGGGACTGCAGGCCCGGTTCCTCCTCACCCCGCACACGTGGGGAGAGGAGGACGAGGCGATCAGCACCACCCGCTCGGCGACCTGGCCCGACCGCTGGCGGACGGTGCTGTGGATGGAGACCCGGCTGGCGTTTGCGGTCGTGGCGGTCGGGGCGACCAGCTGGCTGCCCTTCGTCAGCGTCGACCTCTTCGCCCAGGCGATCGGTCATCCGCTCGGCTCGGAACCCCGCTTGCCCGCCCTGCCCCGGCCGCTGGCGGCGGTCCTGGCGCCGCTGCCGATGGTGCTGTTGATAGGCCTGATCGTGCTGCTCGGGGAGCTGATAACCACGGTGGCGCGGCGCCTGCTCGGGCCCTCGGCCACCGACCGGCTCACGGCCTTGGAGGAGAGGACGGAGCGGTTGCTCGAGCGCACGCGCATCGCGCGCGAACTGCACGACTCGATCGGGCATGCGCTCACCGTCGCGGTGATCCAGGCCGGGGCCGCCCGGGCCGCGGGCGACGCCGCGTTCACCGAGCGGGCGCTGGGTGTGATCGAGGAGACCGGCCGGACCGCGCTGGCGGACCTCGACCGGGTGCTGGGAATCCTGCGGGAGACCGGTCCGCGTCCCTCGGCGGCGCCCACGCTGGAGGAGGCGGACCGGCTGCTGGAGTCGGCGCGCAGCTCGGGCGCCTCGGTGGAGGCCGACGTGTCCGGGCGCCTGGACCGGTTGCCGGGACCGGTCTCCCGGGAGGGGTACCGGATCCTTCAGGAGGCCCTGACCAACGTGCTGCGGCACAGCGGGCCAGTGCCCGTCCGGGTACGGATCAGCATCGAGGGGGAGGCCATGGAACTGGAGGTGACGAATGCGGTGCCGGAGGTCGTGGCGGCGCGACTGCCCAGCGGTGGCAGCGGGCTGCGCGGGATACGCGAACGCGCCGCGCTGTTGGGCGGGGTGGCGGAATCCGGTCCCGGTGGTGACGGGTGGCGGGTGCGCGCCCGGCTCCCCCTCAAGCGCATAGCCTGAGCGGATGCCGGTCACCGTTCTGCTCGTCGACGACGAGCCCCTGGTGCGCGCGGGTCTGCGCGCCGTTCTGGAAGCCCAGCCCGACATCGAGGTGGTCGGGGAGGCGGCCGACGGGGCGGCGGTGGTCCCGCTGGTCCTCAAGCTGCGGCCGGACGTGGTGGCGATGGACGTCCGGATGCCGCTGATGGACGGGATCGAGGCGACCCGTGCGGTGCTGCGCTCCGTGCCCCGGCCGCCGAAGGTCCTCGTGGTCACCACCTTCGAGAACGACGAGTACGTCTACCAGGCGCTGCGGGCGGGGGCGGACGGCTTCCTCCTCAAGCGGGCCCGGCCCACGGAGATCGTGCACGCCGTCCGGCTGGTGGCCGAGGGCGAGTCGCTGCTCTTCCCGGCGGCGGTGCGGGCGCTGGCGGCGGAGTACGGCAACAGGACGGCCCGCGCGGCCCTGGACGCGGCGGCGCTCACCGAGCGGGAGGAGGAGGTGCTGCGGCTGATGGCGCGGGGACTGACGAACGCGGAGATCGCCGGCCGGATCTTCGTGGGGACGGAGACGGTGAAGTCCCACGTCAGTGCGGTGCTCTCGAAACTGGGGGCGCGGGACCGCACCCAGGCGGTGATCGCGGCGTACGAGTCCGGGTTCGTGGCACCCGCCTGAGGGTGATCGGGGCGGCTGCACCCCCCTCGTTCTCGCCCGGGTGGGGGTGGCGCAGTACGATCCGCCTGAACAGGTGCACGAGCTGGGAGGCAACACGTTGGGGCAGCTGACCGGCGGGGATCCCTCTCTGCTCAGGCGGATCAATTCCGCGGTGGTGCTGCGCGCGCTGCGCGCGGCGGGGGCGTCCACGCTCACGGACCTCACCAGGGCGACGGGCCTGTCCAGGCCCACCGTCGAGGGTGTCGTCGACGGCCTGACCGCCACCGGGCTGGTGGCCGAGGCCGAGATGGAGGAGGGCGCCCGGCGCCAGGGCCGGCCGGCGCGCCGGTTCCGGTTCCGGGCCGAGGCGGGGCATCTGCTCGGCATAGAGATCGGTTCCCACCGGGTCGCCGCGCTGTTGTCGGGCCTGGACGGCCGGGTGATCGGCGCGGGCACCAAGGAGGTGTCCGAGTCGGCCACGGCCGACGAGCGGCTGGAGAAGATCCGGGCCACGGTCGCCGACCTGCTGCGGCGGGCGGGGGTACCCCGGGATTCCCTGCGTGCCGTGGGGGTGGGCAGCCCGGGCATCGTCGAGGCGGACGGCACGGTCCGGCTGGGCACGGCGCTGCCCGGCTGGACGGGGCTGCCGCTGGGCGAGCGCCTGCAGCGGTCCTTCCGCTGTCCGGTGCAGGTGGAGAACGACGCGAACGCCGCGGCCGTGGCCGAGCACTGGAAGGGCGCGGCCAAGGGCACCGACGACGTGGTGTTCGTGATGGCCGGGCTCAGCCCGGGCGCCGGGTCGCTGATCGGCGGCCGGCTGCACCGCGGCTTCGGCGGGGCGGCGGGTGAGATCGGCGCCCTGCACCTGCTGGGGCGGGACGTCACGCCCGAGCGGCTGCTGTCGACCACCGGTGAGCCGCTGCACCCGCTCGACGAGCAGGCGGTGGCCGAGGTCTTCGCCGAAGCCAAGGGCGGGGACGAGCACGCCGTCGCCGCGGTGGACCGGTTCATCCAGCGGCTGGTGCACGACGTGGCCGCGCTGGTGCTGGCCATCGACCCGGAGCTGGTGGTGGTGGGCGGCTGGGCGGCAGGTCTGGACGGCGTACTGGACCCGCTCCGCCAGGAGCTCGCGCGCTACTGCCTGCGCCCGCCGAGGGTGGCGCTGTCGATGCTCGGGGAGGCGGCGGTGGCCACCGGCGCGCTGCGGCTGGCACTGGACCACGTCGAGGAACAGCTCTTCGCCATCGAGAAGACCGTCACCGCCCGCCGCTGACACCGCTCCCGTCCCTCCGGACCCCGCCGAGCGTGCCGGGCCGGCCGGTCCCTCGGGACCACTCCGGACCCCGCCGTGCGCTCCGGGCCCGGCCGAGCGGCCGCCCGGACAGCCGCCGGACGTGCCGCCGCCCCGGGCGGCGGGGGCCGGTCCGGGGCGGGCGGGAAGAGCGGGGCCTGGCGGCCGGGGTCAGGAGGCCTGACGGGTGTCGTCCGGGTGGATCTGCACGTCGCCGAGGTCGCCGAAGGTGAGGCGGCAGGTGTCGGCCCGGTAGGTGGCCACCGACACGGCCGCGGTGCCGTCGGCGGTGAGGTAGCGGGTGGTGACCACCAGCACGGGGGCGCCGGGCAGCCGGTCGAGTTCCTTGGCGTCGTCGGCGCGCGCGGAGCCCAGCTCCACGGACCGGTCCTGGCCGTCCAGCTCCAGGCGGCGCAGTTCGCGCAGGACCGCGCGGGCGCGGGCCGGTCCGGCCGGTGCGTCTATGGCCGAGAGCCCGGGCACGGACCCTCCCGGGACGTGCAGCAGCTCGGCCGCGACGGGCTGGCCCTGGGTGACGCGGGTGCGCCGGACGGTGTGGATCCTGCTCTGCGGGTCGACGCCCAGCAGCCGCGCCACGGCGGGCGTGGGCAGGCCCTCGGCCGCGTCGACCGGCTGCCAGCCCTCGCCGGCCTCGGAGGGCCAGCCGCGCCCGGTGCCGCCGACGGCGACGCCCAGCCGCGGCGGGGCGACCGTGGTGCCCACGCCCCGGCGGCGCTGCAGGCGCCCTTCCAGCTCCAGCTGCTCCAGCGCCTGCCGCAGGGTCGCCCGGGCGACTCCGAAGCGCGCGGCCAGCTCACGCTCGTTCGGCAGGATCTCGCCCACGGCGAAGTCCTGATCGAGCGCCTCGCTGAGCACGGTCTTGAGGTGCCAGTACTTCGGCTCCGGCACCGATTCGAGCTGCGTGGTCCCCACCCTGACTCCTCCTGCAGTCGCTGTTCTCCAGCGGCAGTTCCGCGCCTTTGTTTATTAAAGGTTCCTGACTATCCCTGCGACCATAGGGCGGCGCACCCCCTTGGTCAAGACCAATCCTCATCCCTTTGCCGGGCAGACCGGGCATACGTATCAGCACGTTCACAGGATGTTCTTGCGGAGTGCAAAGAGGGCGAACGAACCAGACCCGACACCCGCCGGCCGCCGGCCCGGCCACCGCTCCCTAGCACCCTTGCCGCCCGGCTACCCAGCGGTAATGATGCGTTGACGGCGCTTCCCATCACCGCGCCGCCCAACACACCGGCTCCGCACGCCACTTCGACCGCCCGGCCGGATCCGCGACGGAGCCCCGACGAGGAGCAGCATGCCCGCCACGGTCTCCTTCACGATCGACACCCCGCACGGCCCCCGCCCCGCCACCGTCGCCTACGAGCGCCGCGGCGCCGGCGAGCCGCTGCTCCTCCTGCACGGCATCGGCCACCACCTCCAGGCCTGGCACCCGGTCATGGACGTCCTCGCCACCGCGCACGACGTCATCGCCGTCGACCTGCCGGGCTTCGGCACCTCCCCCGCCCTCCCCGAGGGCGTCCGCTACGACCTGGAAGGCGTGGTCCCGACCCTGGCCGCGCTCTGCACGGCCCTGGGCGTCGAGCGCCCGCACGTGGCCGGCAACTCCCTCGGCGGTCTGCTCGCGCTCGAGCTGGGCCGGCAGAAGCTGGTCCGCTCGGTGACCGCGCTGTCCCCCGCCGGGTTCTGGACCGACGGCGAGCTCCGGTACGTGGTCACCGCCCTTGTCGCCCTGCGGGCCGGTGCCCGGAGCCTGCCGCTCCCCGCCGTGCGGCGGCTCTCCCGTACGGCGGCCGGCCGGGCCGCGCTCACCAGCGCCATCTACGCCAGGCCGGGCCGGCGTTCGCCCGAGGCCGTGGTCGCCGAGACTCTGGCGCTGCGCGACTGCCCCGGTTTCGGCGGCACCCTGAAGGCGGGACCGGTCCGCTTCACCGAGGACGTCCCCGGGATGCCGGTGACCATCGCCTGGGGCGACCGCGACCGGCTGCTGCTGCGCCGTCAGGGCGTCCGCGCCAAGCACACCGTCCCCGGTGCCCGCCTGGTGAGGCTCCGCGGTTGCGGGCACGTCCCGATGAACGACGACCCCGCGCAGGTCTCCCGGGTCATCCTCGACACCACCCACGCCCTGGTCTGACCGGCGCCTGCGGGCGCGCGGCCCCCGAAGCCCCGTGCGGACAGCACTGTCTGACGGGTGTTCACCGACGGTTCGCGTGCCCGACGGGTCGGGCCGGTGTGGCGGCGGCACACTGGCCCGACCCGTCACCCGGAGGCGCCCGATGCCGTACCCCAGCCCCGACCGCCGTTCCCTGATCCGCGGCTCCCTGGCCGCGACGGCGGCCCTGACCCTGCCCGCCGCCGTCCCCGCCGCCGCCCTCTCCAAGGCGCCCGCCCTCGCCCTCTCCGGACGCCCGCAGGCCCTGTGGGGAGTCCAGTCGGGCGAGGTCACCGAGGACTCCGCCCTCGTCTGGGTGCGCTCGGACCGGCCCGCCCGGATGCTGGTGGAGACCGCCCCCACGGAGTCCTTCCGGTACGGCCGGCGCCGCTGGCACGGCCCGCTGCTCGGCCCCGGTACCGACTTCACCGGCGTCACCGCCCTGCACGGCCTGCCGCCGGGCACCCAGATCCACTACCGGGTGCTGCTCGCCGACCCCGACGACCCGCGCCGTACCGGCCTGCCCGTCTCCGGCACCTTCCGCACCGCCCCCGCCCGCCGCCGGGCCGGGGTCCGCTTCCTGTGGTCCGGGGACCTCGCCGGACAGGGCTGGGGCATCAACCCCGACCGCGGCGGCCACACCGTCTTCGACGAGATGCGCGGCCTGGACCCGGACTTCTTCCTCTTCAGCGGCGACACCGTCTACGCCGACGGCCCGATCCAGGCCACCGCCCTCCAGCACGACGGCACGCCCTGGCGCAACATCACCACGGACGAGAAGGCGAAGGTCGCCGAGACCCTTGCCGAGTACCGCGGGAACTTCCGGTACAACCTCCTCGACGAGCCCTACAAGCGCTTCCAGGCGCAGGTCCCGACGATCGTCCAGTGGGACGACCACGAGGTGCGCAACAACTGGTACCCCGGACAGCTCCTCGACGACCCCCGCTACACCGTCAAGGAGGTGGACGTGCTGGCCGCCCGGGCCCGGCAGGCCTTCGGCGAGTACTTCCCGCTCGACCCGGGCCGAACCCGGCACGGCGCCCGGGGCACGGCCGGCCGGATCCACCGGGTCGTCCCGCACGGCCCGCTGCTGGACCTCTTCGTGCTCGACATGCGCACCTACCGGGACCCCAACTCCCCCGGCCGGCAGACCGACGACCCCACCGGCATCCTGGGCGCCGAGCAGCTGACCTGGCTCAAGCGCGAACTGTCGCGCTCACGGGCGGTGTGGAAGGTGATCGCCGCCGACATGCCGCTGGGCATCCTGGTGCCCGACGGGGCGACCGACTTCGAGGCGGTGGCCCAGGGCGACCCGGGCGCCCCGCTCGGCCGGGAGCTCCAGATCGCCGAACTCCTGCGTCACATCAAGCACGAGCGCATCACGGGCACCGTCTGGCTCACCGCCGACGTGCACTACACCTCGGCCCAGCACTACCTCCCGGAGCGGGCCGCCTTCTCGGACTTCGCGCCCTTCTGGGAGTTCGTCTCCGGCCCGATCGGGGCCGGCGGCTTCCCGGCGGGACGGCTCGACCAGACCTTCGGCCCGGAGTTCGCGTACGTGAAATCACCCGAGTTCGCCAACGCGTCCCCGGCCGAGGCGCCGCCGAACTACGGTGAGGTCCGGATCGACGGAGCGAGCGGGGAACTGACCGTGCGGCTGCGCCAGCAGGGCGGGCAGGTGCTGTACACGAAGGTGCTCCAGCCCGGCCGGGTCGGCCAGTAGGACACCGGGTGCCCGGGGCGGAGATCCCCCGCCCCGGGCGTCCCACGGGCCGCGCACGTCACACGCGCCCCGGGCGTCACACCGATCCCCGGAGTCCTCCGGAAGAAACCATTCGGAAAACAGGGCGAAACCGGCCAGATCCACCTTTTACCAGTCGGTCACAGAACGTTCGTGATCAGGCAACACCACGGCGGGAGAGTGGTGTGCATGACTGACAGGACCTCCGCCCCCGCCCCCCGCCACCACTGGCGCCGCGACCTCGTCGAGCTCGCCGCCCTCTTCACCGCCGTCGCGGTCGCCGACGGCCTCGCCAACCTCGTCGCCCACGGCCCCGACGGCCCGGTCCTGCTGGTGGCCTCGGCCGTGGCGCTGCTCGTCACGGCCGGATTCCACACCTGGTGGGCCCGCCGGCACAGTCATGCCCCGCCGCCCCGGCCGGGCGGCGCCGCCACCTCCCCCGGTGTCCGGCCGACGGGCGCGCTGTGGCGGATGCGCACGACCGTGCGCGACGAGCCCGGCAGCCTCGCCGCGCTCTGCACGGCCCTGGCCCGCCAGGGCGTGGACATCCTGACCCTCCAGACCCACCCGCTGGCCGAGGGCGGCACGGCCGACGAGTTCCTGCTGCGCGCCCCGCAGGAGCTGACCGCCACCGAGCTGACCCGTACGGTCGCCCTCGCCGGCGGCCGGGACACCTGGACCGAGCGGGCCGACGCGCACGACCTGGTCGACGCCCCGACCCGGATCCTGGGCCTGGCCACCCGCACCGCGCTGGACGCCGCCGAACTCCCGCTGGCGCTGCGCCAGCTGCTCGGCCGCTGCACCATCCGGTCGGTGCCCGCCACCACCCTCTCCGGCCGGCCCAACGCCGCCGCGGACGCCCCCGTCGAAGGGGTGCTGGAGACCACCGTGATGCGGCTGCGGGACCCGTCCGGCGGGGCGATCACGATCGAGCGCCCCTATCTGCCCTTCACCCCGACCGAGTTCGCCCGGGCCCGCGCTCTGGTCGAGCTGGACGCCCGGCTCGGCCCCCGGGTCCCCCGCAGCCAGGACGTACTGACCCTGCCCGAGGGCAACGAGATCACCGTGCGCCGCGCGGACACCGCCGACCTCCAAGCCGCCCGGGCCATGCACGACCGCTGCTCCGAGCGCACCCTGGGCCTGCGCTACCACGGTCCGGTCGGGGACGCCGACCGGTACCTCGGCCACCTGCTCAGCCCCCGCTTCGGCCGCACCCTGGCCGTGTGGACCGCGTCCGGCAAGCTGGTCGCCCTCGGCCACCTGCTCTGGGACGGCGACGAGACCGAGATCGCCCTGCTGATCGAGGACGACTGGCAGCGCCGCGGCATCGGCTCCGAACTGCTGCGGCGGCTGATCGCGATGGCCGCGGAGGCCGGCTGCGACAGCGTCTACGCCGTCACCCGGTCGGCCAACACCGGGATGGTGGCGGCGATGCGGGGCCTGGGGCTCCCCCTCGACTACCAGATCGAGGAGGGCACCTTGGTGATCACCGCCCGGCTGGAGACCGTGCCGGTGCCCTCCCGGCCGTCCCGCGAGGCCCACCGACAGGAGTTTGAGCAGGAACGATGATGACGCGGACCCCTTCTTCGTATGAAGATGTCCGCATGTCAGACACCCTCCACAGCACTGCGCTGCCCCGCCAGGTCGCCGACGCCTACGTCGACGAGCTCATCGCCCTCGACCCCATCACCGGCACGTACCTGGGAGTCGCCGCGAGCGCGCGCACGCTCCCGGACTTCTCCCCGGCCGGCCGGGAGGCGGTGGCCGACCTCGCCCGCACCACCCTGCGCAGGCTCGCCGAGGCCGAGCGGCAGCCCGGCGCCGACACCGATGCCGAGCGCCGCTGCGCCCGCCTGCTGCGCGAGCGGCTGACCGCCGAACTCGCCGTCCACGAGGCGGACGAGGACCTGCGTGCCGTCTCCAACATCCACTCCCCCGCCCACGCGGTGCGCGAGGTGTTCACCCTCGCGCCGACCGACACGGAGGAGGACTGGAGCGCCGTCGCCGAGCGCCTGCGGGGCGTGCCGGCGGCGCTGGAGGGCTACCGCGCCTGTCTGGCGCTCGGTCTGGAGCGGGAGCTGTACGGCTCCCCGCGCCCGGCCGGGGTCTTCGTCGAGCAGCTGGCCGCCTGGGCCGGCGAGGACGGCGAGAGCGCCGGCTTCTTCGCCGGGCTCGTCGCCGACGGCCCCGAGACGCTGCGCGCCGAGCTGGACGAGGCCGCCGCGGGCGCCACCGCCGCGGTCCTCGCGCTCCGCGACTGGATGCGGGACGTGTACGTGCCGGCGGTCGCCGGGCAGCCGGACACGGTCGGCCGGGAGCGCTACGCCCGCTGGTCGCGCTACTTCAACGGCACGGACCTGGACCTGGACGAGGCCTACGCCTACGGCTGGTCCGAGTACCACCGCCTGCTGGGCGAGATGAAGGCCGAGGCCGGCAAGATCCTGCCGGACAAGGGTCCCTGGGAGGTGCTGAAGCACCTCGACTCGCACGGCACCAGCATCGGCGTGGACGAGGTCCAGGGCTGGCTGCAGGGCCTGATGGACGAGGCCATCGAAGCGCTCGACGGGACCCACTTCGAGCTGGCCGAGCGGGTGCGCCGGGTGGAGTCCCGCATCGCCCCGCCCGGCGGCGCGGCGGCCCCGTACTACACGGGCCCCTCGGAGGACTTCTCGCGACCGGGCCGGACCTGGCTGCCCACCATGGGCCAGACCTCGTTCCCCACCTACGACCTGGTCTCCACCTGGTACCACGAGGGCGTGCCGGGCCACCACCTCCAGCTCGCGCAGTGGACGCACGTGGCCGACCAGCTCTCCCGCTACCAGGCCACCGTCGGCATGGTCAGCGCCAACGCCGAGGGCTGGGCGCTGTACGCGGAGCGGCTGATGGACGAGCTGGGCTTCCTCAAGGACGCCGAGCAGCGGCTGGGCTACCTGGACTGCCAGATGATGCGCGCCTGCCGGGTGATCGTGGACATCGGCATGCACCTGGGCCTGGAGATCCCGGCGGACTCGCCGTACCGCCCGGGCGAGCGGTGGACGCCGGAGCTGGCGCAGGAGTTCTTCGGCATGCACAGCGGCCGGCCGGCCGACTTCGTGGCCAGCGAGCTGGTCCGCTACCTGTCGATGCCGGGGCAGGCCATCGGCTACAAGCTGGGCGAGCGGGCCTGGCTGCTGGGCCGGGCCAACGCCCAGGCCGCGCACGGCGACGCCTTCGACCCGAAGGCCTGGCACATGGCCGCCCTCTCGCAGGGCTCGCTGGGCCTGGACGACCTGGTGGACGAGCTGTCCAAGCTCTGACCAAGCCTCCCGCGCACGCCCGACGGCCGCCCGTTCCCTTCCGGGAGCGGGCGGCCGTCGTGGTCGCGGGCGGGGTACGGGCGTTCTGGCGGGCCGGCCGTACCCCCGTGCGGGGCTGGGCCCGGGTCAGCAGCCGCAGTTGTCGGAGTCGGTCGGCGCGGTCAGCGGGTCGGCCTCGGTGCGCTGCTCCCGGCCCTGCCAGGTCTCGACCTCGAAGCCCTCGCGGATCCAGTACTCGATGCCGCCCAGCATCTCCTTGACCTGGAAGCCCAGTTCGGCGAGGGCCAGGGCGGAGCGGGTGCCGCCGTTGCAGCCGGGGCCCCAGCAGTACGTCACCACCGGCACGGACTTGTCCAGCAGGCGCTCGGCCTGCTCCGGGATGAGGGCGGTGGGCAGGTGGATCGCGCCGGGCACGTGCGCCTGGTCCCAGGACTCGGTCGAGCGGGAGTCGACGAGGACGAAGCCCAGGTCGCCACCGGCCTTGAAGGCCGCGGCCACGTCCGAGACGTCGGCGTGGAAGGTGAGGCTGGCGCGGAAGTACGCGGCCGCGGCGGCCGGGGAGGCCGGCGGGACCCGCAGCACGGAGTTGGTGGGGGCGGGGGCCTGGGTGGTGTTCGTCGTCGTCATGGCCAGAAATCTACAATCTGTTGATCCACTCGGGAAGTGAATTTCCCCGGCACTCGCCTTGCCCGGCCGGGGAATCCCCTGTTATCCCTGGAACATGACCATGTATTCCCCTGACGCAACGGACTGGCGCATCCTGGATGCCCTGCAGCGCGACGGCCGGGCCAGCTTCGCCGATCTCGCCCGGGCCGTCTCGATGTCGGCCAGTGCGGTCACCGAGCGGGTCCGCCGCCTCGAAGAGGCCGGGGTGATCACCGGCTACACGGCCGTGGTCGACCACGAACGGCTCGGGCTGCCGATCCTCGCGTACACCCGGCTGCGCTACCCGCACGGCAACTACAAGCCCTTCCACGACCTGCTGGAGACCACCCCGGAGATCCTGGAGGCCCACCACGTCACGGGCGACGACTGCTTCGTGCTGAAGGTTGCCGCCCGCTCGATGCCGCACCTGGAGGAGATCTCCGGCAAGATCGCCGCGCTGGGCTCGGTGACCACCAGCGTGGTCTACTCCTCGCCGCTGCCCCGGCGGGCGCTGAGCAACTGACTACTAGGACGCGGCGGTGTGGTGCCGGACCGCCGAGCCGCCGCGCTGTTTGACGACCTCCAGCTGGGCCTGGACACGGGTGCGCAGGTCCGCGACGTGGCTGACGATGCCCACGCTGCGGTCGCGTTCGCGCAGCGAGTCCAGCACGTCCAGCACCTCGTCCAGGGCCTGCTCGTCGAGGCTGCCGAAGCCCTCGTCGATGAAGAGGGTGTCCAGCCGCATCCCGCCGGCCTCCTCGGTGACCACGTCGGCGAGCCCGAGCGCCAGGGCGAGCGAGGCGGAGAAGGTCTCGCCGCCCGAGAGGGTCGCGGTGTCGCGGGTGCGCCCGGTCCAGGCGTCGACCACGTGCAGTCCGAGGCCGGACTTGGCGCCCCGGCCGGCCCGGGCGTCGGAGTGCACCAGGGTGTACCGGCCGCCGGACATCCGCAGCAGCCGGACGGTGGCGGCGGCCGCGACCTGTTCCAGGCGGGCCGCGAGCACGTACGACTCCAGGCGCATCCGGCGTTCGTTGTCGGCGGAGGTGCCCGCGGTCAGCCCGGCCAGCCGGGCCACCCGGTCGTACTCCTCGCGCAGCGGGCCGAGTCCGCGCAGTTCGGTCTCCGCCTGCCGGGAGAGCCGGTCCAGCTCCGAGCAGCGCAGCCGGGCCGCGTCGCAGGCCGAACCGGCGGCGCGCCAGCGGGACTCGGCGGCGGCCGCGGCCCGCTCGGCCGGCTCCGGGCGGGCCGGCTCCGCGGCGGCGGCCGCCGCGGTGTCGGTCTCGGAGAGCCGGTCGGCCACCGCCGCCGCCTCGGCGGCCCAGGCGTCCAAGCGGTGCTGGCAGGACCGGCGTTCGGGGTCGGGCAGCAGGGCCTCGACAGCCGCCTCGGTGGTCTCGAAACCGGCCGTGAAGGCGGCGTGGGCCAGCCGGTCGTCGGCTTCCTTGAGGCGCTGCGCGGTGGCCTCCGCCTCACGGGCGGCCTCCCCCGCCCCGGTGACCAGCCGCACCCGGTTCTCCAGGACCCGGGCGCGCTCGGCGACGCTGCCGGCGTCGGCGCGCAGCCGCGCCAGTTCCTCCTCCAGCGAGGCCTGTTCGGTCTCCAGGGCCTCTCGGCGGGAGGTGGCGGCGGTGGCGGTCTGCTCGGCGGTGCGCCGGGTCTCCAGCCGGTGTCCGTGCTCCCGCTCGGCGCGGGCCAGCGCCTCCGCCGCGGCGTGCAGGCCGGCCGCCAGGGTCCGGGCCGCGGCGTGCTCGGCGGTCAGCCGACCGGTACGGTCGACCAGTTCGGCGGTGGTGGCCTCGCCCGCGCCGGCCGCGGCCTCGGCGGCGGCCTCCGCCACGGCCGCCAGCTTGCGCTCCGCCGCGGCGCGTTCGCCGTCCAGGCGCTCGTAGCGGGCGTGGGCGGCGTCCTCGGCCGCCCGGTCCACGTGCCCCGCGGCCGGCCGGGCCGGGTGCGGGTGCTCGGCCGAACCGCACACGGCGCAGGGCCGGCCCGCTTCGAGGGCGGCGGCCAGCTCGGCCGCGATCCCGGCCAGCCGGGCCTCCTTGAGCTCCAGCCAGTGCTCGCGGGCGGCCCCGGACCGCTCGCGTACGGCGGCCAGGTCCGCGGCCACGGACCCGGCCTCGCGGGTCAGTTCGTCCCGGCGGCGGGCGGCGGCCAGGTGCAGCCGGGCCGGCTCCAGCCGGGCGGCCAGCTGCTCGGCGCGGGTGGCCGCGCCGCGGGCCTCCTCCACGGCCTGCTGGAGGGCGGTGCGCCGGGCCTCCCAGCCGGCCAGCCAGCCGGCGGCCTCGTGCAGCTGCTCCTCGGCGGCCCGGGCCTCCCGGTCCAGGGCGGCCCTTTCGCGGGAGATCTCGGCGCTGCGCGCTTCGGCGCGGCGGCCGGCGGCCAGCTCGCCCAGCTCCTCGCGCAGCCGCTGGGCGACGGCGGCGAGCTGCTCGGCGCCGGCCTCGGCGAGGGCGGGCGGCAGCTGGCCCCGGGCGGCGGCCGCCCGGCGCACCGCCCGCTCGTGGTCGCCGTGGGCGCTCTCGCGCAGGTCGACGGCGGGGGCGACCCGGTCGGCCCGGGCCCCCCGGTCCAGCCGGGCGCGTACCCGCTCGCGTTCGGGGGCGGCGGCCTCGAGCGCGGCCGAGCGGGCCAGCGCGTCGGCGTACCGGCGCTGGAGCCGGTCCAGTTCCCGGGCCTCCTCCAGGGCCCGGCGGCTGCCGTGGTGGGCGCTCTCCGCGGCAGCCAGCGCGTACTCGGCCACGGTCAGCCCCTCGCGGGCGCCGGAGCGGGCGACCGCGGCCCAGCAGCGGACCGCCTCGGCGAGCCCGGGCTCGCCGGGCGAGAGCGGCGGCAGCGGCCAGGCGCGCAGCTCGGCGGTGTCCCCGGCGGCCTGGGCCAGCCGGTGGGCCACGGCGAGCACCCGCTCGTCGCCCTCGCGCACCCGCGTCTCGGCGACCCGCCGCAGGTCGGCGAGCCGGGTCTCGACGGCCGCGAACCGGCGGGTGTCGAAGAGCCGGCCCAGCAGCCGGCCGCGGGCCTCGGCGTCGGCGCGCAGGAAGCGGGCGAACTCGCCCTGCGGCAGCAGGACCACCTGGCAGAACTGCTCCCGGCTCATGCCGAGGAGCTGTTCGACTTCCTCGCCGATCTCCTGGTGGGAGCGGCTGAGCGGCTGCCAGCCGGTGACCGGGTCGTGCACCCGCAGCCAGCTCTGGGCCTTGTCGCGGGTGGTGCCGGTACCGCGCTTCTTGGGGCGGGACTGCTCGGGGCGGCGGGTGATCTCCAGCCGGCGCCCGGCGACGGTCAGTTCGAGGGTGACCTCGGTGGCGGTGCCGGGGTCGGCGTGGTCGCTGCGCAGGGTGGTGCCGGGCGCCTGGCGGGCACCGGGCACGGAGCCGTACAGCGCGTAGCAGACGGCGTCGAGCACGGAGGTCTTGCCGGCTCCGGTGGGGCCGTGCAGCAGGAAGATGCCCGCGGCGCAGAGGGCGTCGAAGTCGATCTCCTGGGCCTCGGCGAAGGGCCCGAAGGCGGTGACGGTCAGCCGGTGCAGCCTCATCGGGCGCCCTCCTGGCGGGCCTGGTCCGCCCGGACGTCGTCGAAGGCGTCCCGCAGCACGGCGCGTTCGGCGTCGTCGGCCGGGCTGCCGCCGCGGACGTGGACCACGAAGTCCTCGGCGATCTCCTGGTCGGTGCGGCCCTTGAGGCGTTCGGCGTAGGAGGCGCCGGGGCCCTCCTCGCCGCCCTCGGGGTCGAAGGCGAGGGACAGGGTGCCCGGGAAGCGCTCGGCCAGCCGGGCCATCGGATCGGACGGCCGGGCCGGGTCGGTGAGGGTGGCCTCGACCCAGGCGTCCTCGTGGCGGGCCAGGGCCGGGTCGGCCAGCAGGTCCTCCAGGCGGCCCCGGATCCGCGCCAGCGCCCGGGGCACCGGCGTCTCCAGGCGCTCGGCGGTCAGCTCGCCGCCGGGCCCGAGGTCGACCAGCCACATCGACTTGCGGTGGTGCACCTCGGAGAAGGAGTAGGCGAGGGGGGAGCCGGAGTAGCGGACCCGGTCGGTCAGGGTCTGGCAGCCGTGCAGGTGCCCCAGGGCGACGTAGTCGATGCCGTCGAAGACCTCGGCCGGCACGGCGGCGACCCCGCCGACGGTGATGTCGCGTTCGCTGTCGCTGGCCTGGGCGCCGGTGACGAAGGCGTGCGCGAGGACCACCGAGCGGGTGCCGGGGGCCCGGCCCGCCAGGTCGGCCCGGATCCGGTCCAGGGCGGCCCCCAGCACGGCCTCGTGGCTGCCCTTGTCGGCCGCGAACTCGTCCTTGACCAGGGCGGGCTCCAGGTACGGCACGCCGTAGAGGGCGACCTCGCCGTGCTCGTCCGCGACGACCACGGGGTCGGCGCAGCCCGCCGGGTCGGTGCGCAGGTGGATGCCGGCCCGGTCGATCAGCCCGGCGCCGACGCCGAGCCGGCGGGCGGAGTCGTGGTTGCCGGAGATCATGACGGTGGGCACGCCGAGGGCGGCCAGCCGGTGCAGCGCGCGGTCGTACAGCTCGACGGCGGCCAGCGGGGGCACGGCCCGGTCGTAGACGTCCCCGGCGACGAGGACGGCGTCGACCCGGTGCTCCTCGGCGGTGGCGACGAGGTGGTCGAGGAAGGCCGCCTGGGCCTCGAGCAGGCTCACGCGGTGGAAGGCCCGGCCCAGGTGCCAGTCCGAGGTGTGCAGCAGTCTCACGCGCGGCCCCGCCCGCCCGCTCGGTCCGTGTGCAGCCGCACGCCCGCCCCGCCTTCGTCTCGCTCCTGGTCCCCACCACGCTAACGGACCGGAGGCCTTGCTCCGGACTCGTATGCTCGGCCGCATGTCTGTACTGCTGCGGAGGACCGGCAAGGCGGGGCGGATCACCCTCGACCGCCCCCAGGCGCTCAACGCGCTCACCCACGACATGGTGCTGCGGATCGACGCGGCCCTGGACGACTGGGAGGGCGACCCGGGCGTGGAGGTGGTGGTGCTCGACGGGGCGGGCACCCGGGGGCTGTGTGCGGGCGGTGACATCCGGGCGATCCGGGAGTCGGCGCTGGCGGACGGGAGTGCGGCCCGCGCGTTCTGGCGTGACGAGTACCACCTCAACGCGCGGATCGCGGGCCTGCGCAAACCGTGGGTGGCGCTGATGGACGGCATCGTGATGGGCGGCGGCGTCGGGCTCTCCGCGCACGGCTCGGTGCGGATCGTCACGGAGCGTTCGCGGGTGGCGATGCCGGAGGTCGGCATCGGCTTCGTGCCGGACGTCGGCGGCACCTACCTGCTGAGCCGCGCGCCGGGTGAGCTGGGCACGCACCTGGCGCTGACCGCGACCGCGATGACGGCGGGCGACGCGCTGCTGTGCGGGTTCGCCGACCACTACGTCCCCTCGGACCGGCTGCCCGCCCTGCTGGAGGCCCTGTCCACCCGGGGTGCGGAGGCGGTCGAGGCCTTCGCCGAGCCGGCTCCCCCGGCTCCGCTGGCCGAGCGGCGCGGCTGGATCGACGCCTGCTACGCGGCGGACACCGTCGAGGAGGTCGTGGACCGGCTGACCGGCTCGGCCGAACCGGCGGCCAAGGAGGCGGCCTCGGTGCTCCTGGGGCACTCGCCGACCGCCCTGAAGGTGACCCTCGCGTCGCTGCGGCGCGCCCGCGGGCTCCGGTCGGTGGGACGCGTGCTCGCCCAGGAGTGGTGCGTCTCGCTGGCCGCACTGTCCTGGCCGGACCTGGCCGAGGGGGTCCGGGCGCAGGTCGTGGACAAGGACCGGCAGCCCCGCTGGTCCCCGCCGCTGCTCGCCGAGGTCCCGGACCGCACGGTGGCCGACGCCTTCCTGGAGCCCGCGGAAGGCCCCCTCTGCGGGCGGTGACGGCCGCGGGCGACGGCGGGCCGGCCCTCCCCCACCCGCTCGGCGCGGGCGGGCCGGCCCGCCCCGGTCAGCTTCCGCAGGCGCCCAGGCAGACCCGCGGCCGCTTCTGGACGTGCACGTCCCCGGGATAGTCCGCGTCCCGGGCGTTGGCGTCCACGGTCGCGTCGGCCCACCCGTCGCGGAACCGGGCGTCGCCGTACGGGCGCACCTCTCCCTGCCAGGGCACGGACCGCCCGGCCGTGCAGTCGACCGACTCCACGAGCCATCCGGTGACCGTGGTGGCGCCCTGTTCCTGCCGCAGGCCGGCGGAGACGTCGACCCGGGTCATCTTGGTGCAGCGGACCGTGCCGTGCAGCACGGCCCGCCCGTCGGGCGTGACGCTGCCGGTCCGGGCGCCCGAGAGGGCGAGCTCCAGCACCGGCGGTGCCGGCGTGGAGCGGATGTGGAAGGAGCCGCGGGCCGTCGCGGTGCCGGTGGCGCAGCGCTGTTCGAAGGCGGCGTCGACGGAGTTCAGCCAGCCGGCCTCGGACCAGTCGACCGCGGTGACGGTGAAGCTTCCGGTGACCCCGCCCCGGCAGCGCCGGCCGGCCCCGCCGAAGTTCAGCCCGGGCCGGTCGTCGTGGAAGGGGAACTGCGCCACGTCGCGGTAGGTCCCGGCGGTGAGGCGGCGGCCGGCGGGCGCTCCCACCTCGACGCTCCACCACGTGCCGTCCGTGGCCCGGACCACCAGCGACAGCATGTTGCTGTGGGCGCTGCGCTGGACGATGAAGGTCTGGTCGGCCGCGTCGAAGTGGTCCGAGCGCCCGCCGGTGGCCTCGTCCCCCGGCTCGCCGGCGAAGTCGAGGCGTCCCTCGGCCACCGGCTGGTCGAGCGTGGGCAGCTCCGGCATGTCGTCGTCGGCCGCGGCGCCGCCGGCCGTGAGCGCCAACAGCAGCCCGGCGGCCGCGAGGCCGCGGAGGAGTAACGGTCCGATCCTGGTGCCTGCCATGCGGATTCCCCCCTGGAAGTCCGGTCACGAGCGGTCCGTGGCAGCGTAGGCGGCCGGGTGGGGGCGGGACGGGGATTGGCCGGGACCGGGCGGGCGTCGTCCGGAACTCGCGCAGCGGCCTCCGGGGGCCCGGGCCGGTCGGGACGGCCCACGGGCGTCAGGCGTCGCCGTACGCCTCGCCGCCGAGTTCGAAGGCGGCCGTGCCGGCGGTGGTGTCCGCGAGCCAGGCGCGGAAGGGGTCGATGTCCGTCTCGGGGAGGCCGATCTCGATGGCCACCGCCTCCCCGTAGCGGACGTCCAGCACGGCCCGGCCGGTGGCGCGCAGGTCGTTCTGCATCTTGCCGGCCCGCTGGTGGTCCACGGTGACGGTGGCCAGCCGGTAGCGGCGCCGGGTGATCGTGCCGAGGGCGTCCAGGGCCTCGCCCACCACGCCCCCGTACGCGCGGATCAGGCCGCCGGCGCCCAGCTTGACCCCGCCGTAGTAGCGGGTGACCACGGCCACCGCGTACCGCACCTCGCGGCGCAGCAGCATCTGGAGCATCGGCACCCCGGCGGTGCCGCCGGGCTCGCCGTCGTCGCTGGCCTTCTGGACGGCCGCGTCGGCCCCGATGACGTAGGCGAAGCAGTTGTGCGAGGCGGTGGGGTGCTCGCGGCGGATCCGGGCGACGAACTCCTGCGCCTCCTGCTCGGTCGCGGCGGGCGCGAGCGCGCAGAGGAAGCGCGAGCGGTTGATCTCGGACTCGTGCACGCCCTCGCGGGCCACCGTCACGTACTGGTCTGCCTTCACCCGACCACCCTAAACCGCTGGTGGGAATGGGCCGGGCGGTCCGCGGCGTTGACACCGGCCGTGGGCCCGGGCCGGATCCGCGGGCGGTTCACGGCCCCCCGGCCCGGCCGCGTGCGCGGCCCGAGACGAGACGACGGGAGACCAGACGTGTACGGCGATCCGGCGACCATCCGCACGATCCTGACCGAACTGGGCGACACCTGGGCGGTGGTGGGCCTCTCAGCCAACCGCGACCGCGCGGCCTACGGCGTGGCGAAGGTGCTCCAGCGCTACGGCAAGCGCATCGTGCCGGTGCACCCGAAGGCCGAGACGGTCCACGGCGAGCAGGGCTACCCCTCGTTGGCGGCGATCCCCTTCCCGGTGGACGTGGTCGACGTCTTCGTGAACAGCGAGCTGGCCGGGCCGGTGGCCGACGAGGCCGGGGCGGTCGGCGCCGCGGCCGTCTGGTTCCAGCTCGGTGTGATCGACGAGGCGGCCTACCACCGCACCCGCGAGGCCGGGCTGCACATGGTCATGGACCGCTGCCCGGCGATCGAGATCCCGGCACTGGGCTGAGGCCGGGCCGGCCGTGCCCCGGCCGAGGTCAGCCGGCCGCGCGCCGGACGTGCAGGTGCCCCTCGCGGGGGAACTCCGGCGGCGCGGCGGTCAGTACGGCTTCGAGGGCGTAGCCGCTCTTCTCCGCGACGCGGCAGGAGGCGAGGTTGTCCAGCTGGTGCAGGAGGTCGAGGCGGGCCGGGCCGGCCGGCCCGAAGGCGGTGAAGGCCCAGTCGGTCAGCGCCTCGAGCGCCCGCGGGGCGACCCCCCGGCCGCGGGCGTGCGCGGCCGTCCAGTAGCCGACCTCGGCGGTGGGGCGGCCGGCCGCGGCCCCCTTGAGGACGACGCTGCCGGCGAGCCGGCCGCCGCCGGAGCCGGCCGTCGGGCCGGTCTCCAGGACGGCGAAGCCGAGCCGGTCCCCGGCCTCCCAGCCGCGCTGCTCGGTGGCCAGCCAGCGGATCCCGTCGGCCTCGTCGGCCACCTCGTGGCTGGTCCAGCGGCGCAGCACCGGGTCCCGGCAGACCTCGACGAGCGCCGGGAGGTCGGCTGGTGTCCAGGGCCGCAGGAGCAGGGCGGGGCCGGCCGCGGTCGCGGGGGCGTGCAGCACGACGGAGGAGTCCACCGGCCGATCATAGGCTGGAACGATCTTCGCGCCCGGTGCCGGAACCGTCAGGGCACCGGGGGGATGGTGACCGCGAGGGTCATCTCGGCGGGTTCCGGGCCGTCGTTGTGGTAGCCGTGCGGGACGTCCGCCTCGAAGACCGCCGCCGCACCGGCCGGCAGGGCGTGCCGCCGGTCCGCGACGACCAGGGTCAGCTCGCCCGCGGTGACGTGCAGCATCTCGACCGTGCCCGGCGGGTGCGCGTCGGAGTCGGTGCCCTCGCCCGGCTCCAGCCGGTAGCTCCACATCTCGAAGGGGCCCCGGCGGTCGTCGCCGACCAGCATGGTGGTGACGCTGCCCGCCTCGGTCGACCACATCCGCACGCCCTCGCCGGGGCCGACCACCCGGACCCGGGGCCCGCGGTCGCGGTCAAGCAGCGTGGTGATGCTCACACCGAGCGCGTCCGCGAGTTTGACGGTGGTGCCGACGCTGGGGTTCGTCCGGGCCTGCTCGATCTGGATGATCATGCCGCGGCTGACCCCGGCCCGGGCCGCCAGCGCGTCCAGCGTGAAGTGGCGTTCGGTGCGCCAGCGCTTGAGGTTGCGGGCCAGCGCCTGTGTGAGCTGTTCGAGGTCCGTCACCGTGCCGCCTGCTCCATCCGTGTCCCCGTGTCCCCGTCCGTGTCCGGGTCAGCCGCTGCCGCGCTTTCCCCGGGGGCCCGTCCAGCATGCGAGAGTCCAATATTCTTGATGGCGTAGTGCAATCCATTGGACTAGCGTGCGCTGTACCGACCGTTCACCGCACTGTACTGCGAGGCGCTGCCATGACCACATTCTTCGCCCTGGCCACGGCCGTGCTCTGGGGCTTCGCGGACTTCGGCGGCGGGCTGCTCACCCGGCGCCTGCCCGCCCTGACCGTGGTGGTGGTCTCGCAGTCGCTGGCCGTGGTCGTGCTCGGCGCGGTGGTCCTCGGCACCCAGGCCTGGCGGGACGCGGGGAGCGAGCTGTGGTTCGCGGTGGCCGCCGGCCTGGTCGGCCCGGTCGCGATGCTGAGCTTCTACAAGGCGCTCGCCCTGGGGCCGATGGGAGTGGTCTCGCCGCTGGCCTCGCTGGGCGTGGTGGTGCCGGTCGGAGTGGGCCTGGCCCTGGGCGAGCGGCCGGGCGGCGGGCAGTTCGCCGGGATCGCGGTCGCGGTGGCCGGCATCATGCTGGCCGGCGGCCCCGAGCTGCGCGGCGCACCGGTCCAGCGGCAGGCCCTGGTGCTCACCCTGCTGTCGGCCTTCGGCTTCGGCGCGGTGATGGCGCTGATCTCCGAGGCCTCGACCACCGTCACGGGCCTGTTCCTCGCCCTGTTCGTGCAGCGGGTGACCAATGTGGCGGCGGGCGGCACGGCGCTGTGGCTCTCGGCCCGCCGGGGCAACCCGGTGCTGCCGGCCGGCACCGGCCGGGCCGTCCTGTGGGGAGCGCTGCCCGCCCTGGCCTTCGTCGGACTCGCGGACGTGGCGGCGAACGGCACCTACTCGATGGCCGCGCAGAGCGGTCCGGTGACGGTGGCGGCCGTGCTCGCCTCGCTCTACCCGGTGGTCACGGCGCTGGCCGCGCGCGGGGTGCTGGGCGAGCGGCTGAAGGTGATCCAGGCGGCCGGGGCCGGACTGGCGCTCGCCGGCACGGTCCTGCTGGCCGCGGGATAGCCGCCCGCGGCCCTCTCCGGGCGTACGGCGCTCAGCTCTCCAGGGCGTCCAGCAGTCCGGCCCGCTCCGCCTCCGCGAGGGCCTGGAGCTGGCCGGGGGTGACCCCGGCCGGGATCGGCACCGGTGCGGGCGTGCGCAGCGGCGGCTGCCAGCCGGTCTCCGGCTGCCAGCGCCGGACGACCTTGGCGGGCGCGCCGGCCACCACCGCGTGGTCGGGGACCTCGCCGCGGACCACGGCCCCGGCCGCCACCACGACGTTGCGCCCCAGCCGCGCCCCGGGCAGGATCACGGCGCCCGTGCCGAGCCAGCAGCCCGGGCCGATCTCCACCGGCTCGCTGCGCGGCCACTGCCGGCCGACCGGCTCGTGCGGGTCGTCGTAGCTGTGGTTGGTGGAGGTGATGTAGACGCCCGGTCCGCAGAAGGTGTCGTTGCCGATGGAGATGCGGGTGTCCGCGATCACGTGGCTGCCCCGGCCGAGCACCACCCCGTCGCCGAGCACGAGCACCGGCTCGTCGCCGAGGTCGAGGTCGGGCATCATCCCGGCGGTCAGCGTGACCTGCTCGGCGATGATGCAGTGGGAGCCGAGCCGGATCCAGCGCTCGCCGAAGACCGTGCCCTGCGGGAAGGCCAGCCGGGTCCCGGCGCCGATGGCGCCGAAGCGCAGCCGGCCGGGGGTCTCGGCGGTGACGGCACCGGCCTGCTGCATCCAGCGCCAGGCGGCGTGGGCCACGCGGCCGGCGGCCCGCCGCCGCCAGGATGAGAACGTGTTTCTGTTCTTCGGCACCCGGTCACGGTAACGGCCGCCGGACCGGGCGTCCGGACCGGCGGCCTGTGATCTTCGCCCCACGCGGCCCGCGCGGCCCGCGGTCAGCCCTCCACGGCCTCGCGGTGCGCCTTGACCAGCTCCTCGTACATCAGCGCGTTGACCTTGATGCCCTCACGCTCCTCGTCGGTCAGCTGCCGGCGGACCTTCGCGGGCACCCCGGCCACCAACGAGCCGGGCGGGACCTCCATGCCCTGCGGGACCAGCGCCTGCGCGGCCACCAGCGAGCCGGCGCCGATCCGGGCGCCGTTGAGCACCGTGGACCCCATGCCGATGAGCACGTCGTCCTCGACGGTGCAGCCGTGCAGCACGGCGTTGTGGCCGACCGAGACCCGCTCGCCCACGGTGACCGGGAAGCCCGGGTCCACGTGCACGGTGCAGTTGTCCTGGATGTTGCTGCCGGCGCCGATCACGATCGGCCCGCAGTCGGCGCGCAGCACGCCGTGGTACCAGACGCTGGCGCCCGCGGCCAGGGTCACCTCACCGACCACCACGGACGTCGGGGCGGTGAACGCCTCCGGGTGGACCTGGGGCTCCTTGCCGCCCACGCCGAGGACCAGTGCCTGCTCCGCCATCGCCTTCTCCTTGCCGTACCGCTGCTTCGAGTCGCGCCGATGCGAACGGTAGGCGATGCGGGCCGGGCCGGCGCGCGCCGGGTCAGTCCGTGGCGGCGGCCGGCTCGGCGGCGCCCGGCACGGCGGCCGCCTCGGCCTCGGCGGCGGCCTTCTTGGCCCGCTGCTTGATGACCAGCAGGGAGGTCAGGCCGATGAGCACCGCGAGCACCAGCCCCAGCCAGGAGAACTTCTTGAGCCAGGACTCCGCGACCACGCCGACGTAGTAGATGACCGCGGTGGTGCCGCCCGCCCAGGCGATGCCGCCGAGGACGTTGGCGGTGAGGAACTTCCAGTACGGCATGTGCAGCACGCCGGCCAGCGGCCCGGCGAAGATCCGCAGCAGGGCGACGAAGCGGCCGAAGAACACGGCCCACATGCCCCACTTCTCGAAGGACCGCTCGGCCATGGCGATCTGGGGCGCGCCGAAGTGCTTGGGGAACCTGGCACCCAGCTTGGCGAGCAGCGGCCGGCCGCCCTTGCGGCCGATGGCATAGCCGGCCGAGTCGCCGATCACGGCTCCGGCGGTGGCGCAGGCGCCGAGGACGACCGGGTTGACGCCGTCGTGCTGCGAGGACAGCAGCGCGGCGCTGACCAGGATGATCTCGCCGGGCAGCGGGATGCCCAGCGACTCGAGTCCGATGACCAGGGCGACGATGAGGTACACGCTGACCGCCGGCACGGTGTCGAGCCATTCCTGGATGTGCACCGGTACGTCCTTTGCGGTCCTGGGCCTCGTCGCCCCGGTGCACGCCCCCTGCGGCACCTGCCGGGCAGCCTACCCGCTCGCCGCGCGCGGGCCCCCGCTCACCGGCCGGCGGGACGGCCGCCCGCGGCGGCGGCCGGGACCACCGCCTTGGCCCGCAGCGGCAGTTCGCGCGAGGAGCGGCCGACGAACACCTCGCGCGGACCGGTGCCCAGGACCCAGGCGTGCCCGGCCGGGTCCCAGGAGGACAGGCTCCGGGCGTCGACGGTGAGCTTCACGCGCGCCGCCCGCCCCGGATCCAGGGTGAGCCGGCGGTACCCGGCCAGGGCGCGCACCGGCTGGTCGAGCCGCAGCGCCGCGGAGGGCCCGAGGTAGACCTGGGCGACCTCGGTGCCGCGCCGCCTGCCGGTGTTGCGGACGGTGAACTCGACGGTCAGCGCCCCGCGCTCGGCCCGCACCGCGAGCCCTTCGTAGCCGAAGGCCGTGTACGACAGGCCGTGGCCGAAGGGGAAGAGCGGGGCGACCCGCTGCGCGTCGTACCAGCGGTGGCCGACGTGGATGCCCTCGCTGTACTCCTGCCGGCCGGCCACGCCCGGGTAGCGGACCGGGTCCCCGGCGACCGGGTGCAGGTTCTCGGCGGCCGGGAAGGTCTGGGTGAGCCGGCCGCCGGGGTCCTCGTCGCCGAAGAGCACGGCGGCGGTGGCGGCGGCTCCCTCCTGGCCCGGGTAGTACATCTGCAGGACGGCGCCGGTGGCCTTCAGCCAGGGCATGGTCGTGCTGGAGGAGGTGTTGAGCACCACGGTCGTGCGGGGGTTGGCCGCGGTGACCGCCTCGATGAGCCGCTGCTGACCGCCGGGGAGGGCGAGCGTGGTGCGGTCGCGGCCTTCGGTGGCGTCCTCGTAGGCGAAGAGCACGCAGCTGTGCGCGGCCTTGGCCGTGCGGACGGCCGCGGCGAGGTCGTCGGCCCGGGTGGCGCCGGTGGTGTGGCGCAGCCGGAAGCGCTGGCCGCCGGTGCCGCCCTCGGCGCGGACGGTGAGCCGGTGGGCGCCCTTGGTCAGGCGCAGGGTGCGGCGGCGCACGGTCAGCCCGTCCGGCGCGGTGCCCAGCAGCCCGCCGGCGAAGAACTCGGCCACCCCGGGCTGGACGGGGAAGAGCTCCTGGCCGTCGAGGGTGACGCTGGGGCGCCGGCCGCTGTAGTGGACGAGCAGGGTCCACTCGTCGTCGGCGGGGACGGTGAGGGTGCCTTCGTAGGCCCAGGCGCGGCCGGCGGCCACGCTCCGGTCGTCGAGGGCGGCGGCCGGGGCGAGTCCGGCGCCCGGCAGCGGGCGGCCGTAGACGTCCTCGCCGAGGGCGTAGCTGACGGTGGCGCCCTTGCCGGCCCGGGCCCGGATCGCCTCCAGGGGGCCGGCGGCCCGGTCCGGCACCACGTGCGCGCTGCCGCCGCCGCTGACGAACGGCACCTGCCCGGTGGGGCCGATCACGGCCAGGGAGCGGGCGGCGGGGCCGGCCAGGGGCAGGGTGCCGCGTTCGTTGCGCAGCAGCACCGCGCCCGCCACGGCCACCCGGCGGGCGAGTGCGGCGCCGGCGGCCGGGTCCCGCCGCGGCCGGGCGGGCGCGGCGCCGCCGATCAGCCCGAAGCGGTCCATGGTGGCGAGGACACGGCGGACCGCGCGGTCCACGTCGGCGACGGGCACGGTGCCGTCCGCGACGGCCCTCCTGAGCCCGGTGCCGTAGTGGGCGCCGCCGGGCATCTCCATGTCGAGTCCGGCGGTGAGGGCGGCGGCGGTGCTGTGGGTGGCGTCCCAGTCGGACACCACCCAGCCGTCGAAGCCCCAGCGGCGGCGCAGCAGTTGGTCGAGCAGGTCCTTGTTCTCGCAGGCCCAGGTGCCGTTGACCTTGTTGTAGGCGCCCATCACCGAGCCGCAGCCGGCCGTCACGGCCGCTTCGAAGCCGCGCAGTTCGGTCTCGTGCAGGGTCTGCTCCCCGGCGATGACGTCGACGGAGGCGCGGCCCTGCTCCTGGTTGTTGGCGGCGAAGTGCTTGACGGTGGCGATCAGGCCCTCGTCCTGGATGCCCCGGATCACCTCGCCGACCAGGTCCGCGGTGAGCTTGGGGTCCTCGGCGAAGGTCTCGAAGTTCCGCCCGGCGTACGGGGTGCGGATCAGGTTGACCATCGGCGACAGCAGCACGTCCTGGCCCAGGGCCCGGCCCTCGCGGCCGATCAGCCGGCCGTAGGCGCGCGCCAGCGCGGGGTCGAAGGCGGAGGCCAGCAGCACGGGCGCGGGCAGGGCGGTGGCGTGCGCGTCGACCCGGACGCCGGCCGGTCCGTCGGCCAGCCGCAGCGGGGGCACGCCGAGCCGGGGCACCCCCGGGACGTACCCGGCCTGGCCGAGGTTCTTCGGGTCGCGGTCGCCGTGCAGCAGGCCGATCTTCTCGTCGAGGGTGAGCTTGTCGAGCAGGGCCTCGACCCGGGCGGCGGCGCCCGGCCGGGCGGCCCGCACCGGCGCCTCCCGGAAGCCGGCCTCGGCCACCTCCGGCGCCCCCGCGCGGTCCGCGGGCGGCGCGGGCGGCACGCAGCCGGCGGCCCCGGCCGCCGCGGTGGCCGCGCCGAGCAGGCGCAGGGCGGTACGTCGGGACAGGGCCTCGCTCATCGGCGCTCACTCCTCGGGCTGCCCGCGGGGGAACGCACTCCCCTCGCGCGGACACTGTGCGCCCGTCCCCCGCCCGGCGGCGGCCGGACGCCCCGCACGGGGGCGGGCTTCACCCGACGGGGGCACCGCGGTCGGATGGTCGTACCGGAGGGTGGGGCGATGGCCGAATGACACTCTTTGCCACTTCAACAATTTGTGTATTCTGCCGATCGGCATGTACAGATCATGGCCGTGGATCGCCCGTGCACCTCGCGCGCACCGATCACACGGCCAGATCAGGGGAGGAACCATGAAGTACCGCTTCGCGGCCGTCGCCGCCGCCGTCGCACTGACCCTCGGGACCGCCGGCGCCGCGTCCGCGTCGACGACGCTGCCCAGCACCAACACCGCGCACCGCTGCGTGCGCCACACCACCGGCCTGTGCGGCTGGACCCACGGCCAGCGCCCGGTGGACAAGTACGAGACGGCCCGCTGCAAGGACCGCACCCACTCGTACTCCCGCCACTCCAGCGGCACCTGCTCGCGCCACAGCGGCGTGCGGTACTGGTTCAAGTAGCCCGCCGCCGGTCCCGACAGACCGCCGCGGCAGCACGAAGGCCCCCGTCCTCGCCGGACGGGGGCCTTCGCGCGCTGCCGGTGGCCGCCGGTCAGGCGGGGTTGTTCGGACGCAGGGTCCAGATGACGGTCATCTCGCCCGAGACGGCCTCGTCCTCGCGCTGGATCTCGATCTTCACGGGGAACTCGGGACGGCCCCCGGCGTCGAGCTCGGCGACCACCTCGGCGGCCGGGCGGCCCAACGTCGCGGTGGCGGTGACGACCCCCTTGGCGACCTTCTTGTAGCCGATCTCGGCGCGCACGGCGAGCGGCACGGCGCGGGAGAGCTGGTCGCCGAAGGCGGCGAGGACGATCGCGCCGCTGGCGGACTCGGCCAGGGTGAACATGGCTCCGGCGTGCGGGCCGGCGATGTGGTTGTGGTACTCGGCCTGGTCCGGCAGGCGCAGCACGGCGCGCTCCGGCGTGGTCTCCACGAACTCGAGGTTCAGGGTGCGGACCATCGGCACGGTGGCCGCCAGCAGTTCCCCGACGTTCATCTGATCAGCGCTCATGGGTCGCGATGTTACCCACGAGTAGAGAGCCTTGGCCAGACCCTGCCCGGGGGCGGGCGTGGCTCCCGTCGGTGGTCCCCTCTATGGTTACGGCCTATGTGGCCAGGACAGCAGCCGCCCGGGGGCGAGCAGGACCCGCAGGACGGGAACCAGAACCCGCAGGGCGGGACCGACAATCCGTACCAGCAGTCCCCCCAGCCGGGGGAGGACCAGCCGGTGAACCCGTACCAGCAGCCCGCGGGCGGGTACGGCTACCCGCCGGGGCCCCCGGCCCCGCCGCAGGGTGGTTACGGCTACCCCCAGCAGCCGCCGGCCCCGCCGCAGGACGGGTACGGCTACCCGCAGCCGCCGGCCCCGCCGCAGGACGGGTACGGCTACCCGCTCCAGCCGCCGGCCCCCGCGCCGACGCCGGACGGTTACGGCTACCCCCAGCAGGGCCAGTACCCGCAGCCGCCGACGGCCGAGCAGTGGTCGTACGCCCAGCCGTACGAGACCCCCGGCACCCCCGGTGGCAAGCGCAAGACCGCCAAGGTCGCGATCATCGCCTCCGTCGTGGTGCTCCTGGCGGCCGGCGGCATGGGCGCGTACGTGCTGACCCAGGACGACGACAAGAAGTCCGTGGCCGACGACAAGCCCACCACTCCCCCGTCGAGTTCGGCCCCGGCCTCGCCCAGCGCCAACCCGCGCGCCGGCGGCGAGATCAAGCCGACCATCCCGGGCTGGAAGGTGGTCGTCAACCCGAAGTACGGCACCGCCTTCGACGTCCCGCCGGAGTGGCAGGTCGACACCCCGGACACCTACGTCGGCTTCGCCGACGACACCAAGACCGACGGCCGGCCGGTCACCAGCTTCTCCGCACCCGCCTTCCTCAAGGAGAAGTGGTGCAGCGTCGACCACGACAAGGACGGCGACCTCGAGGACTACGCCCTCGCGGGCACCGGCACCAAGGGCGGCCAGGGCGCCAAGGACACCGCCTCCGGCGCGCACAACGAAGCCGGCAACTGGGTCTGGGCGCCGTACGCCCAGAAGGAGAAGTCCAAGATCAAGATCGGCAAGTCCCGGCCGTTCACCACGAAGTCCGGGCTCAAGGGCCACTACGCCACGGCCACCGCCAACGGACTGAAGAAGGAGAACAAGTGCTCCACCGATGGCAAGTCCATCGCGTTCACCTTCCACGTCGCCAACGGTGACTTCGCGAGCTGGGTGCTCTACGCCCCCAACAACGTGAAGGACGAGCTGGACCACACCGTGATCAAGAAGATCATGAGCACCGTCCGGCTCACCAGCACCAACTGATGGCCGGCTGATCCGATGTCCGTGCGCTCCGCCCGCCCCGCGTGGGCGGGCCGCAACTACACCCTGCTGACGGCCGCCGCGGTCGTGACGAACCTGGGCGCCCACGGCGCCCTGATCGCGGCGACCTTCGCCGTGCTCCAGAGCGGCGGCAGCGGGGCGGACGTCGGCCTGGTCGCCGCCGCCCGCACCCTCCCGCTGGTCCTCTTCCTGCTGATCGGCGGGGCGCTGGCCGACCGGCTGCCACGACACCGCGTCATGGTGGCGGCCAACGCCCTCAACTGCGTCTCCCAGGGCCTGTTCGCCCTGCTCGTGCTGGCGGGCGAGCCGCGGCTGTGGCAGATGATGCTGCTCTCCGCGCTCGGTGGCACCGGGCAGGCCTTCTTCAACCCGGCCGCCGAGGGGATGCTGCTCTCCAGCGTCTCGGGCGAGCACGCGGGCCGCGCCTTCGCCCTCTTCCGGATGGCGATGAACGGCGCCGGCATCGGCGGCGCGGCCCTGGGCGGCGCGATGATCGCCGCGATCGGCCCCGGCTGGGTCCTGGCCGTGGACGCCGCGGCCTTCGCCGTCAGCGGGGCGCTGCGCGCCTTCCTCGACGTGAGCGGCGTGGCCGCGCGCGAGCCGGGCGGCGGGATGCTGTCCGACCTGCGCGAGGGCTGGCAGGAGTTCGCCTCCCGGCCCTGGCTGTGGAGCATCGTGCTGCAGTTCTCCGTGGTGGTGGCCGTGGTCGGCGCCGCCGAATCGGTGTACGGGCCGCTGGTGGCACGGGACCACCTCGGCGGGGCCGGTCCCTGGGGGCTGGCGCTCGGGGCCTTCGGCACCGGCACCATCTGCGGCGCGCTGCTGATGATGCGCTGGAAGCCGCGCCGGCTGCTGCTGGTGGGCACGCTCTGCGTGTTCCCACTGGCGCTGCCCTCGGCCGCGCTCGCCGTCCCGGCGCCGCTCGGCGTGCTCGTCGTCGTGATGTTCGTCAGCGGCACCGCGATCGAGGTCTTCGGCGTCTCCTGGATGACGACCATGCACCAGGAGATACCGGAGGAGAAGTTCTCCCGGGTCGCGGCCTACGACTGGTTCGGCTCCCTGTCGATGCTCCCGCTGGCCACCGCGGTCGCCGGCCCGGTCGAGTCGCTGGTCGGCCGGACGGCCGCGCTGTGGGGCTGCGCGGTCCTGGTGACCGTGGTCACCGCCGCGGTGCTGACCGTGCCCGACGTCCGGCGGATGACCCGGCGGCCGGCGCCGGTGGCCGCCGCGGGCGGCGAGCGGCCGGCCCCCGCCGTGCCGTCCGCCGGCTGCCCCGCCGACGGCGCCTGCGAGGGCGTCAGCCGAGGCTGAAGGCGCCCGCCGGGGGCTGCGGCGAGGGGGTGGCGTCCGCGTCCCCGACCGGCCGGGCGCCGGCGATCAGCCGGGTCAGGGCCGCCCCCTCGGTGACCCGCGCCGGGAAGGCGTCGGCCGCACAGCGCCGGGCCAGCGGGCCGAGGTCCATCTCCCGGTGGGCGGCGAGCAGCAGCGCGTTGCCGAACCGCCGCCCCCGGAGCACCGACGGCTCCGCGACCAGGGCGACGTACGGGAAGGCGGCCGTGAAGTTGGCCAGTTGCGAGCGGAGGAAGCCGAAGGGCGCGCCGTCGGCGAGGTTGGCCGCGTAGACGCCCGCGGGCCGCAGCACGCGCGCGGCCTGGTGGGCGTACTCCAGCGAGGTCAGCTGGGCGGGGACCCGGGAGCCGCCGAAGACGTCGGCGACCAGCACGTCGGCGCTCGCGTCCGGGGCGGTCCCGATCCAGGCCCGGGCGTCCGCGGTGTGCACGGTCCCGGCCGTGAACGGCAGCAGCTCCAGGACCAGCCGGGTCAGGGCCGCGTCGAACTCGACGACCTGCTGCCGGGAGCCGGGCCGGGTGGCGGCGGCGTACCGCGGCAGGGTGAGCGCCCCGCCGCCGAGGTGCAGGAGGTCCAGCGGTTCGCCCTCGGGGGCCGCGCAGTCCAGGACGTGCGCCAGCCGCCGGACGTACTCGAACTCGAGGTGCCGGGGGTCGTCGAGGTCCACGTACGACTGGGGCGCGCCGTCCAGGGTGAGCAGCCAGCCGCCGGCGCTGTCCACGTCGGGCATCAGCTTGGCGCTGCCGGAGTCCACCGCGCGCAGGACGGGCAGCCGCTCATCCTCGGGCCCGTCGTCCGCGCTCTCGTCGTCCGCGCTCTCGTCGTACTGCTCTGCAGGGTCTGCCACCCGGCCATTGTCGCCCGGCCGGCCGCTGCGATACTCCCTGATCATGGACACGATCACCGAGTGGGAGTGGCGGCTGCGCACCGCGGGACCGGCGGACATCGAGCCCATCGCCGAGCTGAAGGCCGTGGTGATGCGGGCCGACCTGACCCGGCTGGGCCGGTTCGGGGAGGAGCGCTGCCGCCGGATCTTCCGCGAGGGCTTCGCGCCCGGGTTCACCTCCGTCATCGAGCTGGCCGGCGCCTTCGCCGGTTCCCTGACGCTGCGTCCGCACCAGCGGGGCGGCCGGGAGATCGCCCACTTCTACCTCGACCCGGCCGTGCAGGGCCGCGGGCTGGGCGGCGAGATCCTGCGCTCCGTCCTCGCGGACTGCGACGCCCGCGGGCTGCCGGTCCGGCTCACGGTCCTCCAGGGCAGCGCCGCCCGCCGCTTCTACGAACGCCACGGCTTCGCCCTCGAATCCGAGGACCCGATCGACGTCCACATGCTCCGGCCGCCGGCAGGCGGCTGACGGACCCCGGGCACCGGAGCCGTCGGCGCCACGGCCATAATGACGATCATGAGTCTGCGCCGTGAGACGGCCGGCTCCCCGGCCCGCCGGCCCGGGTATGCCGCTGCCGTGTGGGGGTTCGCGTTCGCCGTTCCCAGCTTCTACTGGGCGCTGGGCGGGCTGGCCGGGGCGAGCACCGCGGTCGCGCCGTCCCTGGTCGAGCTGGCCCGGGAGCGCAATCCCGGATTCATCGCGGTGCTGTGGGTGACGGGCGCGCTCAAGGCCGCCGGCGGCCTGCTCGGGCTGGCGCTGGTGCGCCGCCGTCCGTGGGGGCGGGCCGGTGACCGCCTCCTCCAGCTGTCGGCCTGGGGCGCGGCGGTGCTGCTCGTCTGGCACGGGGCGCTGTTCGTCGGCCAGGGACTGCTGGTGCAGGCCGGTGTGGTCGGGGTCGACCCCGAACTGCTGCCGGTCAGCCGCTGGTACACCTACCTGTGGGGCCCCTGGTTCGTGGCGGGCGGGATCGCCTTCGCGCTCGCGGCCCGCTCGCGACTGCGCACGGTGCCGGCCGACGAGCGCCGGCCGGCCCGGACCGCCGGCGTCGTCGGCGGCCTGGGCGCGCTGCTGCTGTCGGCCGGGGCCCTCGCGGCGGGGATCGGCTAGCCGCCACTCAGTCCGCCCACAGGGCGCGGGCCTCGGCGGTGTGGGTGGCGGACTGGGTCAGGCCGGCGCGGGCGGCGGGGGCGCGGCGGGACGGGTCGAGGACGTTGCGGCCGAAGGCCTGGCGGGCCTCCTTCGACGGCGTGATCAGCAGCACCTGCGCGCCCCCGGCGCGCAGCGCCTCGGCCTGGGACCGGGCCGAGGGGATCACCCCGCCGCCGCGCGGCAGCGGGGCCAGGATCACCACGCGGCGGTAGCCGGCGGCCAGGTCCGCGTTGGTGCCCGAGCGCATCCCGCCGTCGATCCAGCGGCGGCCCAGCACCGTCACCGGCGGCCACACCCCGGGCACCGCGCAGCTGGCGCAGACCGCGTCGACCAGACCGGCCCCGCTCTCCTTGTCGAAGGCCCGGAACTCACCGGTCAGCGCGTCGACCGCGGTGACCACCAGCCGCCGCTCGGGCCATTCGTGGGAGACCAGCCGCCCTTCGAGGACCACGCGCCGCTCGGCCTCCCCGACGGTCTCGGCGGCCAGCGCCATGGCGCCCAGCCGGGCGCCGTAGGCCCGGCTGTCCTTGGCCCGCACCATCGCGAGGGCGTAGCGGGCCAGCAGGCCGGGGCCCAGCCGGGCCGCGATCTCCCCGGAGGCGTCGCCCAGCTGGCGCTCGTACAGCTCCCGCGGCGTCAGCAGGCCCGAGGCCAGCTGGGCGCCGATGACCGAGCCCGCGGAGGTGCCGACCACCAGCTCGGCGGTGGAGAGGTCCACGCCGGCCTCGGCCAGACCGTGCAGCAGGCCGGCCTCCCAGCCGACCCCCGTCAGTCCGCCGCCGCCGAGAACCAGTGCCGTGTCACCCATCGCCGCCCCCTGCTCCGTGTGCGCATGCGCGTGTGGACGGCAGTCTGGCGGATGCCGGACCGCCGTCCACACCCCGGGGGTGGCTCCCGGTCTCAGAGCAGCGCGGTCACCGTGCCGGCGCCGACGGTGCGGCCGCCCTCACGGATCGCGAAGCCGAGGCCGCCCTCCAGGGGCACGTCCCGGCCGAGCTCGACGGTCATGGTGACCGTCTCCCCCGGGCGGGCCGCCCCGGCCTCGCCGAGGTCCACGTCCCCGACCACGTCCGCGGTGCGGATGTAGAACTGCGGCCGGTAGCCGGTGGTCAGCGCGGTGCGCCGGCCGCCCTCCTTCGCGGACAGGAGGTAGACCTGCGCGCTGAAGCGGCGGCGCGGGGTGACGCTGCCGGGCGCCGCGACCACGTCGCCGCGCCGGACGCCGTCCCGTGGGACGCCCCGCAGCAGCAGCGCGACGTTGTCCCCGGCCTCGGCGGACTCCATCGGCTTGCCGAAGGTCTCCAGGCCGGTGACCACCGTCTCGGCCGGCTCCTCCGCGCCCGCGCCGAGCAGCGCGACCCGGTCGCCCACCCGGACCGTGCCGCGCTCCACCGCGCCGGTGACGACGGTGCCCCGGCCGGTGATGGTCAGGACGTTCTCCACCGGCAGCAGGAAGGGCGCGTCGGTGTAGCGCACCGGGGTCGGCACGTAGGTGTCCACCGCGTCCAGCAGCGCCTCGATCGCGGCCGTCCACTGCGGCTCGCCGGCCAGCGCCCGGAGCCCGGAGACCCGGACCACCGGCAGGGTGTCCCCGCCGTAGCCGTGCGCCGTCAGCAGTTCGCGGACCTCCAGCTCGACCAGGTCGGTGAGCTCGGGGTCGCCCGCGTCGGCCTTGTTGAGGGCGACGACGACGTGGTCGACGCCGACCTGCCGGGCGAGCAGGACGTGCTCGGCGGTCTGCGGCATGACCCCGTCGACCGCGGAGACCACCAGGATCGCCCCGTCGAGCTGCGCGGCACCGGTGACCATGTTCTTGACGTAGTCGGCGTGGCCGGGCATGTCGACGTGCGCGTAGTGGCGGGTGTCGGTCTCGTACTCGACGTGGGTGAGGTTGATGGTGATGCCGCGGCGGGCCTCCTCGGGGGCCCGGTCGATGCGGTCGAAGGGCACGTAGGACGCCCCGCCGCGGTCGGCGAGGACCTTGGTGATGGCGGCGGTGAGGGTGGTCTTGCCGTGGTCGACGTGGCCCATGGTGCCGATGTTGAGGTGCGGTTTGGTGCGGACGTACGCCTGCTTGGACATGGTTCCTTCCCGGAACGCGAAGCCTGGGTGGAGATGGGGGACCCCTGGGCCGGACCGACCCTCCCCCTGCGGGGTCCGCCGGACGATCCGGGAAGGGTCAGCTTCGGGCGCCGTCGAGGGGCGCGGCCGCGGCGGCTGCGAGGCCTGCCGGGGCGGCGGGGGCAGCCTTCGGCGCGTCCGCGACTGCGGACGGCGCTGCGGGGAAGGTCTGCCGGAACATGTCCCTGATCCTGCCCGGCGCGGGCCGGCCCGTCGAATGGTTTTCCGCCACAACGTCCGCGGCTCAGGGGGGCCTTGACGGCGGCGGGCGGGCACCGGGGCGGCACGCGCACGTCACCGGGATTCCGGCCCGATGAGGCCGGGATTACGGCGCGCCGACACGGAGGTCGGTTACCCTCCCCGAATGTCGCTTCCCGCCGCACGTTCCGCAGCATTGTCCTCCCGCTGTGCTCGCGCGCTGCTCGCGCCCCGCTCGCGGCTGGCCCTGCTCGTCCTCCTGCTGGTGGCCGCCGGGGTCTGCGCGGCGCTCTTCCAGCCCCAGCGGATGCTCTCCGACGGCTGGCCCCCGCCGCAGGTCGCGGGCGCCGGCGCGGTACTCCTGTTCGCCGTGGGATACGGGCTGTGCACGGCCGCCTTCGTGCCGCGGCCGCTGCTGAACCTCGCCGCCGGAGCGCTCTTCGGGGCCTCCTTCGGACTCGTCGCGGCGGCCGCCGGGACGGTGCTGGGGGCCGCGCTCTCCTTCGGGCTCGGCCGGGTGCTGGGCCAGGAGGCGCTGCGGCCGCTGCTGCGCGGCAAGTGGCTCACAGCGGCCGACGGGCAGCTGAGCAGGCACGGTTTCCGGTCGATGCTGGCGGTGCGGCTCTTCCCGGGCGTGCCCTTCGCCGCGGCCAACTACTGCGCCGCGGTCTCCAAGGTCGGCTGGGGGCCGTTCCTGCTCGCCACCGCCGTGGGAATCCTCCCCAACACCGCCGCGTACGTCTTCGCGGGCAGCCGGGCCGCCGAACCGGGCTCCCCCGTCTTCCTGGCCTCGACCGGCTTCATCGTGCTGAGCGCGGTGGGTGCGGCGGCGGTGGCCTGGCGCAAGCGGCACCGGCTGCGAGCCGGCGCCGCCACCGCCTGAGCCACCGGGCGGGCGCCCCGCGGGGGCCCGTCGGGTCTCGGGCAGGCCACCCGGTGGTAAAGAGTCCCCCAAACGGGCTCTAGCATCGGAGCCGAACTGCCCGACGATCACAAGGACGAGCGCACCCCGACATGAGCTGGTTCGAATCCCTAATCCTCGGTCTCGTCCAAGGGCTCACGGAGTTCCTGCCGATCTCCTCCAGTGCCCACCTGCGGCTGACCGCGGCCTTCGCCGGCTGGCACGACCCGGGCGCGGCCTTCACCGCGATCACCCAGATCGGCACCGAGACCGCGGTGCTGATCTACTTCCGCAAGGACATCCTGCGGATCCTGACCGCCTGGTTCCGCTCCCTCACCGACCGCTCGATGCGCGCCGACCACGATGCGCAGATGGGCTGGCTGGTGATCGTCGGGTCGATCCCGATCGGCGTGCTCGGCATCACGCTCAAGGACCAGATCGAGGGCCCGTTCCGGGACCTGCGGCTGATCGCGACCACGCTGATCGTCATGGGCGTCGTGCTGGGCGTGGCCGACCGGCTGGCGGCCCGGGACGAGATCGGCGGCCGGCACCGGGCGGTGCGCGTGCGCAAGACCCTGACGGACCTGAACGTCAAGGACGGCCTGATCTTCGGCGTCTGCCAGGCGATGGCCCTGATCCCGGGCGTCTCCCGGTCCGGCGCCACCATCAGCGGCGGCCTCCTGATGGGCTACACCCGCGAGGCGGCGGCCCGGTACTCCTTCCTGCTGGCCATCCCGGCCGTGCTGGCCTCGGGCGGGTACGAGCTGAAGGACGCGGGCGAGGGGCACGTGGCCTGGCCGCAGACCATCTTCGCGACGGTCATCGCCTTCGCGGTCGGCTACGCCGTGATCGCGTGGTTCATGAAGTTCATCACCACCAAGTCCTTCATGCCGTTCGTGGTCTACCGGATCGCCCTCGGCGTCATCCTCTTCGTGCTGGTCGGCGCGGACGTACTGAGCCCGCACGCGGGCGAGTCGGGCCAGTAGCCCGGCCCCCCTCCCGGCCCTCCATCGGGGCCCGAGCCACCCACCGCCCCTGTCCGGGAACGTTCCCGGACAGGGGCGGCGTCGTTGTGCCCAGGGAAGCGGTGCGCTGCGGGGCGCCCGCCAGTCAGAGCCGGGGGTGCCCGATGGGTGGCCGAGTCGTACTGGAGAGGTTTCCGGCGGGGAGTCCGCACGGCAGCTGGCCGGCCGAGGAGTACGCGGCCGAGCGGCTGCGCGAGGGGGTGGCCGCCGAGGTGGTGATGGACCTGGCGACCGACGCCTTCCTGGTGGTCGTCCGGCAGCGGGAGGCGGGTTCCGGCCCCTGAGGGGCGTCATCCGGATCAGTGCCCGCACGGGCCTTGGCCTCGCGCCCCCGCTGTCCCACACTGACCCGATGACGCAGCGCGTGGACCTCGCGACGGTGATGGACCGGCTGGCGGTGGACGACGTGGTCACCGGGTACGCGGTGGCCGTCGACGACGGCGACTGGACGGCCTACCGGAAGCTCTTCACCCGGGACGGCCGGGCCGACTACACCTCCGCCGGCGGGATCGCCGGACCGGCGGGCGAGGTGGCCCAGTGGCTCGCCGAGACCATGCGGCTCTTCCCCGTCCGGCAGCACCTGATCGTCAACCGGCGGGTGACGCTGGAGGACGTGGGCGGCTCCCCCGGGGACCGGGCCGAGGTGCGCGCCGACTTCGTGAACCCGATGCGGCTGGCCGAGGAGGGGGACCCGCTCACCGCCCCCAACTTCGTCGCGGCCGGCCGCTACACCTTCGAGCTGGCCCGGACGTACGACGGCTGGCGGCTGCGGCAGGTCACCGTGCACGAGAAGTGGCGGCACCTGGCCCCGGCCGAGCAGCCGACAACGGGCTGATCCGGGATCACACTGGTGGGAGGGCACCCGGCGCACCGGAGCCCGTACGGCGGGAAGCGGAGGCGCCTGATGGGGTGGTGGCCCGGAGCCGGCTGGCACCGGTCCCCGTGGTGGCGGGGGGCGGCGGCCGTCGCGGCGGGCGCGCTGCCCGCCCTCGCCTTCCCGGCCCCGGACCTGTGGTGGTTCGCGTACGTCGCGCTGGTGCCGTGGATGCTGCTGGCCCGGTCGGCCCCGACGGCCCGGCGGGCGGCCCTGGACGGCTGGTGCGGCGGCGCCGGCTTCGTCTTCGCGGTGCACCACTGGCTGCTGCCCAGCCTGACGGTCTTCCTGGTACCGCTGGCCGCACTGCTGGGGGCGCTGTGGATCCCCTTCGGGCTCCTGGTGCGCCACCTGCTGGGCGGGGCGCCCTCGCCCGCCCGGGCGGGCTGGGCGCTGCTGGTGGTGCCCTCCGGCTGGCTGCTGTCCGAACTGGCCCGGTCCTGGGAGGGGCTGGGCGGCCCCTGGGGGCTGCTGGGCGCCAGTCAGTGGCAGTTGCCGGCGGCCCGGCGGCTCGCCTCGGTGGGCGGCGTCTGGTTGGTCAGCCTGGTCGTGGTGGCGGTCAACTGCGCCTGGGTGATGCTGATCCGGGTCCGCGGTGCGCGGACCACCGCGGTCGGCGGGGTGGCGGCCTGCGCGGTGCTGACGGTGGCGGTCTGCGCCTGGGCCCCCCGGCCCGAGCCGGCCGGCACGCTCCGGGTCGCGCTGGTGCAGCCGGGCGTGATCGCGGACGGACCGGACGCCGTCGAGCAGCGCTTCGCCGCCGGCGAGCGCCTGACCCGGCAACTGGCCGGCAGCCGTCCGGACCTGGTGGTGTGGGGCGAGTCCAGCGTCGGCGCGGACCTGACGGACCGCCCGGACCTGGCCCGCCGGCTGGCCCGGCTCTCCGCCGAGGTGGGCGCCCCGCTCCTGGTGAACGTCGACGCCCCGCGCTCGGACCGGCCGGGCATCTTCAAGAGCGCGGTGCTGGTCGGCCCCCAGGGCCCCACCGGCGCCCGGTACGACAAGATGCGGCTGGTGCCCTTCGGCGAGTACGTGCCGGCCCGCGCACTGCTGGGCTGGGCGACCTCGGTGGGCAAGGCGGCCGGGGAGGACCGGCGGCGCGGTGACGGGCCGGTGGTGATGCGGCTGCCGGCCGGCCCCGGTCAGGAGGCGCCCGGCCTCCGCTTCGGGCCCCTGGTCTGCTTCGAGTCGGCCTTCCCCGACATGAGCCGGCGGCTCGCCCGGGACGGCGCGGCGCTGCTGGTGGCACAGTCCTCGACGGCCAGCTTCCAGGGCAGCTGGGCGCCCGCCCAGCACGCCTCGCTGGCCGCGCTGCGGGCGGCCGAGACCGGCCGCCCCTTCCTGCACGCCACCCTCACCGGGGTCAGCGTGGTGCGGGGACCCTCCGGGGAGGCGGTCGGCCCCGCGCTCGGCACCTCCGCACGGGCCGCCCGGGTCTACCGGGTGCCCCTGGCCACCGGGACCACGCTCTACGTCCGCTGGGGCGACTGGGCGGTGCACGGCGCGGTGCTGGTGCTGGCCCTGCTGTGCGCCGCGGAGGGCGTCCGGGCCGTCAGGAGGCCTGCTCCAGCGCTTCCAGAACAATCCGCTCACACAGCTCGTGGGTGAGCAGCGCGTCCCGGGCGCTGACCGTCCTGCCGACCGCGACTGCGGCCAGGAAGGCGTCCACCACCTGCTCGATGCCGCGCTGCCGGGCCACCGGCACCCAGTCCCCGCGCCGGCGCACGGTCGGCTGGCCCTTGTGGTCGATCACCTCGGCGAGGTTGACCACCTGCCGCTTGGCGTCCTGCCCGGACACCTCCAGGACCTCCTCGGTCGAGCCGGAGAGGCGGTTCATGATGCCGAGGGCGGTGAAGCCCGCGCCGCCGAGCTGGAGCACCACCTGCTCCATCAGCCCGTCGCGGACCCGGGCCTGCACGGTGACCCGGTCGGCCTCGCCCGGAAGCAGGAAGCGGAGGGTGTCGACCACGTGGATGAAGTCGTCCAGCACCAGGGTGCGCGGGTCCTCGGGCAGGCCGACCCGGTTCTTCTGCATGACGATCAGCTCGCGCGGGTGCTCGGCGCACTGCGCGTACCCGGGCGCGTAGCGGCGGTTGAAGCCCACCGCCAGCGACACCCCGCGCTCCTCGGCCAGCTCGACCAGCTGCCGCGACTGCGCCAGTTCGTAGGCCAGCGGCTTGTCCACGTAGGTGGCGACCCCGGCCGCCAGCAGCCGGCCGACGATCTCGGGGTGGACGGCGGTCGGCGCGTGCACGAAGGCGGCGTCCAGGCCCTCCTCGAGCAGGGCGTCCAGGCTCGCGTGCCGCCGCTCCGCCGGGATCCGGTACTGCTCGCCGACCGCGTCCAGGGTGGCCGGGCTCCGGGTCTGCAGGTGCAGTTCGAGGTCCGGGCGGGTGGCGAGGACCGGCAGATAGGCCTTCTGCGCGATGTCGCCGAGTCCGATGCAGCCGACCTTCACCGGGAGCCTCCTGAAGCCGTGCCGTGCGGGAACCGGGCCCGGCCGTTCGGTCCGGCCCCGGGGGAACTCCCCGCAGCTTAATCCCTGGTACCCGAGGGGGCTTTGCTCCAGGATGGCCGCCATGACGAAGATCGAACGCAGTGAACCCGACACCCTGGCCGGCGAGCGCGAGATGCTGGACGGCTGGCTCGACTACCATCGCGCCACCCTCGCGCTGAAGTGCGCGGACCTCACCGACGAGCAGCTGCGCCGGCAGGTGCTGGCGCCCTCCGAGCTGACCCTCCTGGGCCTGACCCGCCACATGGCGGAGGTGGAGCGCTACTGGTTCCGGGACATCACCCTCGGCGAGGACGTGCCGGACCTGTACTGCACGGAGGAGGACCCGGACGGGGACTTCCACGTGACCGAGGAGCACACCTACGCCGAGGCCGAGACGGCCCGTCAGGAGGCGATCGTCCGGGCCCGGGAGATCGCGGCGGCCCGCTCGCTGGACGAGGTCTCGGCCCGCCGCAGCCGGCGCACCGACGAGGCGTTCAGCCTGCGCTGGGTCTACACCCACATGATCGAGGAGTACGCCCGCCACAACGGCCACGCCGACATGCTGCGCGAGCACATCGACGGCGCGACCGGGGACTGACCGGGGCCGCCGCGCACCCCGCGGCCCGCGTCACCGGGACGAGCCCGATCACCCGTACAGGGTGATTTTCCACTCCTGGTTTCCGCAACCGGGCCGGAGCACAGCAGAGTTGCCCGGGTGCACCCAACCCGAACCACGACAAAACTCCTGCTCGGCGTGGCCTGCGCGGTCTCGGCCGTCTCCGGCTGTGTGAACGTGAACCCGGCGGCCGTGGCGCCCGCGGCCTCCGCGGAGCCTGCGGCGGACCCGGGCGAGCCGCAGTACGAACCCCGCGGCGGCCGGGGCCCGGCCGCCGGACAGGTGGTCGTCCGGGCGCCCGCGCTGGAGGCCCTGGAGTCGGCTCCCGACGCCCCGCACCGGTCCTCCCGCGGCGCGGCCGAGGCCGGCCGGCCGGAGGCCGCGGCCCGGCCGGGTCCGGCCGCCGGTACGGACTCCACGCCGCAGGAGACGCCCGACCGGGCCGCGCCGGCGCCCGCGGGGGTGCCGCTGGACGACGGCGTGGAGCCGCCGCTGCCGCCGGCCGGACCGACCCGGGTCCACACCGGGCGCCACCACCCCGGGCACGGCAAGGGCGAGCGGCCCGAGACCCTGCCCCAGGTACCGGCGACGCTGCGGCCGGCCGACGTGTGCGCGATGGGCCGGAAGTTCGGCCAGTGGAAGAAGGACAGCCCCGAGTCCCGGATCTGCTCGGGGGTCTACGGCGAGTAGCCCACCCGGACCCGCGCGCCGGCCGCCGCCTACCCCACGTCCCGGGGCATCCGCAGCTCCATCCGGTGGATCGCCGCCCGCACCCCGTCGCCGTAGCCGTCCTCGCCCAGGGCGCTGGTGGCGGCCCGGGCGCGGTCCAGATGGGTGCGGGCCGCCTGGGGGCGCCGGAGTTTGAGGTAGTCGGCCGCGAGGTTCAGGTGGAGCGAGGGGTAGAAGGCCCGGACCGCGGGGGCGGGGGCCGCGGCCGGCGCACCGGGCACCGCGTCCGCGGCCGTCAGCGCCCGCAGGTCCCAGGCCAGCTCGTCCACCGGGTCGTCCTGGGCGTCGGCCATGTAGTGCGCGAGCGTGCAGCGGTGCAGCGGGTCGCCGTCCGGCCCCAGCTCGGTCCAGATCCCGGCCAGCCGGTTGCGCGCCTCGGCACGGTCACCGGCGTGCAGGAGCATGACCGCCTGACCGATCCGGGTCAGGACGGCGTCCTCCGACGCCTGCTGCTGCTCCGCCAACGCGGCCTCCCGTGCCGTGACGCCCTGTGATCATCCCGACGCTAGCCGCCGGGGACCCGCTTCCCGCTCAGGCGCGGTGGAGCGTCAGCCCAGGTCCGGGATCCGCCAGTCGATCGGCTCATGGCCCTGGGCCGCGACCGCGGCGTTGATCTGGGTGAAGGGCTGGGAGCCGAAGAACTTCTTGGCCGACAGCGGCGAGGGGTGCGCGCCCTTGACGACCACGTGCCGGGTCTCGTCGATCAGGGGGAGCTTCTTCTGCGCGTAGGCGCCCCAGAGTACGAAGACCGCCGGGTCCGGGCGCTCGGCCACCGCGCGGATCACCGCGTCGGTGAACTTCTCCCAGCCCTTGCCCTTGTGGGAGTTGGGCTCGGACTCACGGACCGTCAGGACGGCGTTGAGCAGCAGGACGCCCTGCTCGGCCCACGGCATGAGGTAGCCGTTGTCCGGGACGGGCAGGCCGAGCTCGGCGTGCATCTCCTTGTAGATGTTGCGCAGGGAGGGCGGGGTCTTGACGCCGGGCAGCACCGAGAAGCACAGGCCGTGGCCCTGGCCCGGGCCGTGGTACGGGTCCTGGCCCAGGACGAGCACCTTGACGCGGTCGAACGGCGTGGCCTCCAGGGCCGCGAAGACGTGCTCGCGCGGCGGGTAGACCGGCCCGTCGGCCCGCTCCTTCTCGACGAACTCGACGAGCTCCTGGAAGTAGGGCTTCTCGAGCTCTTCGCCGAGGACGGGGAGCCAGGACTCGGGCAGGGACTGGGTCACGTGAACAACCTCCGGGGGACGTGCGTGCAGCGCGTTCGGTACTGCCCCAGAACCTACCGGCGGCCACTGACAACGCCCGCCCCGGATACCCCAACGCCCGCCGCGGGGACCGCGCGAGCGGTCCGCGCGACGGGCGCGGTGCACTGCCGGGAGCGGCTACCAGCTGGTCTTGCGGTACAGCTCCCACATCTGCATGACCGTCTGCGGGTCGAGGGCCCGCTCGGCGCCCGCGATGTCCTCGCCGGCGCCCACGTACAGCTTGCCCTGCCACAGGGGCAGCAGGCGGACGTCGGTGGCCAGGATCTCCTGGGCCCGGTCGAACTGCGGACCGACCGCGCTGCGGTCGCTCTGGCGGCGCGAGCGGGGCAGCAGGTCGGTGGTGATCTCCTTGGCCTCGTAGGGCGTGCCGACCGCGTTGTCCTTGCCGACGAAGGGCGCGATGAAGTTGTCCGGGTCCGGGAAGTCGGGGAACCAGCCGCGGCCGAAGACCGCGTACTTGCCGTTCTTGTAGCCCTCCTGGAAGACGTCCCACGGCTTGCCCTGGAGCGTGATCTTGAAGAGCCCGCTGTCCTCGAGCTGCCGCTTGAGCTCCACGAACTCCGCCGCCGTCGAGGAGCCGTAGCGGTCGGTGGTGTACGACAGGGTCAGCTCGACCGGGTCGGTGATGCCGGCCTCGCGCAGGATGGCCTTGGCCTTGGCGACGCTCGGCTGGCCGTAGCGGTCGTAGAAGGGCGTCTTGTGGGTGGCGACGCCCTTGGGGACCATCGAGTACAGCGGCTCGGCGGTGCCCTGGTAGACCTTCGAGACCAGCGCCCCGCGGTCGACGAGCTGGGCGACGGCCTTGCGGACCGCGGGCTTGGCGACGACCGGGTCGGCCGGGTTGAAGACCAGGTAGCGGATCTCGGCGCCGAAGTTCTCGACCAGCTGCACGCCCTGCTTGCGGGACTCGGCGCTCTGCAGGTCCTTGATCTCCACCGCGGTCAGGCCGCGGTAGGTGGCGTCGATCTCCTTCTTCTTCAGCGCCCCGACCATGACCTCCGAGTCGTTGAAGTACTGGATGGTCACGGCCTCGTTCTTGATGCGCGCGAAGCCCTTGTAGTCCGGGTTGCGCACCAGCTCGGCGAGCTTCTTGCGCTCGTAGTCCTGGAGCAGGTACGGGCCCGAGCCGGTGACCTTGCCGTCGGTGCGCAGCTTGTCGGCCGGGTACTTGTCCGGGGCCACCAGGGAGGCGGCCGGGGAGCCGAGGACGAAGGGGAAGGTGGCGTCCGGCGTCCTGAGGTGGAAGACGACGGTCTGGTCGCCGCTGGTCTCGATCCGCTCCAGGCTGCCGAAGAGGTCCTTCGGGCCGACCTTGGAGTTGATCGTGCGGATGCGGTCGAAGGAGTGCTTGACGGCCTTGGCGTCCAGGGGCTCGCCGTCGGAGAACTTCAGCCCCTTCTTCAGCACGCAGCGGTACGACTCGTTGGCCGCGTCGGTGAAGTCACAGCTCTGGGCGGCGTCCGGCTGGGGCTTGGTGGCGCCCGTGGGGAAGGCGAGCAGGGTCTGGTAGACGTTCCGGTACAGCTCCCAGGAGCCGTCCCAGGCCGCGGCCGGGTCGAGGGTGGTGGGCGAGCTCGTCGTACCGACGACGAGTTTCTGATTGCCCTTTTCGTCATCGTCCGAAAACACGCCGCAACCGGCGAGCAGGGATATGGACGCAAGGGCCGCAGTGGCCTGCAGGCATCTGGTCCAGTTGAACACGTGCACGCTCCTCGATCAGCCACCCACATGGGAGTCGGCCGACCATACCGCAGTGCCCCACCGGGCCAATGGTCAGGCTCGATGGGGCACTTGATCAATTACCGGTCCGGATTGCGGGGCATTTGGCACCCTTTAGCAAGGCAATCCGTCCGGTTATCGGTCAGCCAACTCCGGCATTAAGAAAGATTCCACCATCAACGACCAGAGTCTGTCCGGTGACCCATTCCGACTGGTCCGAGGTGAGAAATGCGGCAGCTCCGCCGATGTCCGACGGAAGCCCCAGCCGGCCCAGCGGGTAGGCCGCCGCGGCCTCCGCTTCGCGCCCCTCGTAGAGCGCCTGCGCGAACTTCGTCTTGACCACCGCGGGGGCGATCGCGTTGACCCGGACGGCCGGCGCCATCTCGTGCGCCAGCTGGAGGGTGAGGTTGACCATGGCGGCCTTGCTCATGCCGTACGCCCCGATGAAGGGCGAGGCGGAGACGCCGGCGATGGAGGCGATGTTCACGATCGCCCCGCCGTGGTCCTTCTGCCAGGCGTGCCAGGTCCGCTGGGCGAAGCCGAGCGCCGAGATCACGTTGGTCTCGTAGACCTTGCGGGCCACCCCGAGGTCGAGGTCCGCCAGCGGCCCGAAGACGGGGTTGGTGCCGGCGTTGTTGACCAGGTAGTCCACCCGGCCGAACGCCTCCATCACCCGGTCCACGGCCGCGGCCTGGTGGGCCTCGTCGTGGGCCTTGCCGGCGATCCCGATCACCCGGTCCGCGCCGAGCCGTTCCACGGCCTCCTTGAGGGCGTCCTCGTTGCGTCCGGTGATGGCCACCCGGTCGCCGCGGGCGACCAGCGCCTCGGCGATGCCGTATCCGATGCCCCGGCTCGCGCCGGTGATCAGAGCGACCTTGCCGCTGTCCTGTTCAGTCACGTACGTGCCTTTCATCCCGTGGGTGCGGTCGGCGGCGGCGCCGCACCGGCGGGTGCGGCGCCGTCGGTCGGGCGGAGGCCCGGTCAGTCGAGGGGGCCGCCGGCCACGTACAGGACCTGGCCGGAGACGAAGCCCGCGGCCTCGGCGGTGAAGAAGGCGATGGCGTTGGCGATGTCGTCGGGACGGCCCACCCGCTGGACCGGGATCTGGGTCGCGGCGGCGGCCTGGAAGTCCTCGAAGCCCATGCCGACCCGGGCGGCGGTGGCCGCGGTCATCTCGGTGACGATGAAGCCGGGGGCCACGGCGTTGGCGGTGACGCCGAACTTGCCCAGTTCGATGGCGAGCGTCTTGGTGAAGCCCTGGAGGCCGGCCTTGGCGGCCGAGTAGTTGGCCTGGCCGCGGTTGCCCTGGGCGGAGCTGCTGGACAGGTTCACGATGCGGCCGAACTTCGCCACCACCATGTGCTGCTGGCAGGCGCGGGACATCAGGAAGGCGCCGCGCAGGTGCACGTTCATGACCGTGTCCCAGTCGGACTCGCTCATCTTGAAGAGGAGGTTGTCGCGCAGCACGCCCGCGTTGTTCACCAGGATGGTGGGGGCGCCCAGACCGGCCGCGACCCGCTCGACGGCCGCCTCCACCTGGGCGGCGTCGGAGACGTCGCAGCCGACCGCCAGGGCCTTGCCGCCGGCCGCGGTGATGGCCTCGACGGTGTCCTTGCAGGCGGCCTCGTCGAGGTCGAGTACGGCCACGGCGCGGCCCTCGGCGGCCAGCCTGATCGCGGTGGCGGCGCCGATGCCCCGGGCCGCCCCGGTCACGATGGCGACGCGCTGCTCGGTGGTGGACATGCTGGATCTCCTCGCCCTTGGGTGCGGCGCCCCGATGCCTGCGCGGTGCGGCGGCATTCTCTGAGCAACCGCTTAGTAGGTTCAGCGCAGCTGACGCTAGAAGCCCTGGCACCCGGTGTCAACGGCACCGGGTGACCGGGGCTCCCCCGCTCGGGCAGGAGTGCGGTGCTCAGCGCACCAGCAGGTCGAGCAGCCGCTCCACCTCGGCCTCGGGATCGGCCGTCAGGCCGGTGTGCACCGGGCCGGGCTGGACGACCGTGCTGCGGGGGGCGATCAGCCACCGGAACCGGCGCCCCGGGTCGTCCCCGGCCGCCGCGCCCGCCTGGGTGCCGCCCGCGCACACCCCCTCCACCGCCCGCAGGGCGGCCCGTACCCCCACCACGTCCGCGTGCGGGTCCAGGGCCAGCAGCTTCGCCTCGTCCAGATGGGTCCGGGCGGCCACGAAGGACTTGGCCCGGCAGTACACCAGCACCCCGGCGTTGAAGAGCTCACCGCGCTCGACCCGCGGGACCACCCGCACCAGCGCGTACTCGAAGACGTCCCGGTCGTTCACTTGCCTTCGCTCTTCTTCGTCGGGTGGGTGGGGGGCAGGCGCTCGGCGAGCCAGCCCGGCGGCGCCGAGGGGGCCTTGAGCGGCGCGTCCATCGAGATCCGCTCGTGGATGGTGGCCGCGCGCGGCAGCAGCACGTCCACGTACGCGCGGCGCAGCGCGTCCGGGGTCTCGAAGCCCGGCTCGTCGGTCAGCCACGCGTCGGGCACGTCGGCCGCGACCTCGGTCAGCAGCTCCTCCGTCACCAGGGGGGCCAGCTCGGCGGCCGCCGCCGGGACGTCCGGCGCGAAGGGCGCGAGGACGTGGTCGTGGGCGTTGTAGGGCTTGGCGGCGGCGGCCTGCGCGGTGGGCCAGTTGTGCTGCCAGATCATGGTGGCGCCGTGGTCGATCAGCCAGAGGTCCCCGTGCCAGACCAGGGTGTTGGGGTTGCGCCAGGACCGGTCCACGTTGTTGACCAGCGCGTCGAACCAGACCACCCGGCCGGCCTCGGCCGGGTCGACCTGGTAGGCGAGCGGGTCGAAGCCGATCGAGCCGGGCAGGTAGTCCATGCCGAGGTTCAGGCCGCCGCTCGCCTTCAGCAGCTCCTGGACCTCCTGGTCCGGCTCGCCCAGCCCGATCACCGGGTCGAGCTGGATCTGCACCAGCTCCGGCACCCGCAGCCCCAGCCGCCGGGCCAGCCGCCCGCAGATCACCTCGGCGACGAGGGTCTTGCGGCCCTGCCCGGCCCCGGTGAACTTCATGACGTACGTGCCCAGGTCGTCGGCCTCGACGATCCCGGGGAGCGAGCCGCCCTCACGCAGGGGCGTGACGTAGCGGGTGGCTGTCACTTCTGTAAGCATTTTCCCAAGATATCCATTCGTCGGGCCTTGCGATCCAAGGAAGCCCTCCTCGGCGGACATCGGAGGCTCAGCGCCAGGGTAGACGTCGCGATCATGGCCGCCCCGCGCGACTCCGGACATCCGGCGCGGCGGCCTGGACACCATCCTGAGCGGTAGTTAGGTTAGCCTTACCTCAATGTCGAGGTCGGTGACGGCTCGCGCCCCGCCCGTCCACAGGCGTCCGCCGAGATGAGTCAGGGTCAGATTAGGTTAGGCTAAGCTAATCGCCGAGTCGCTACGGAGGGGTGCGCGCTCACACACCATCAGGGGGAACTCGCTGCGCTGGGCCGCCCACAGCGCCGCGGTGTGCAGAGCGAGGCGCGGCTGCGCGGCCTGCGGGTCGTCGGGGCGTCACAAGAGGTTCACAGGGACGCGTGAGCGCGTCCCGCCCCCCGCCATGCCGCGGCGCCACGCTGCCCCCACGGACCTCGCAGGTCCCTCACGCACACAGAGAGAACGGAAGAACATGACCGTACGGGTCGCGGTGGCCGGTGCCAGCGGCTACGCGGGCGGGGAACTGCTCCGCCTGCTGTCGGCGCACCCCGGCGTGGAGATCGGCGCGCTGACCGCGCACAGCAGCGCCGGCCGCCCGCTGGGCTCCGTACAACCCCACCTGCCGGGGTTGGCCGAACGCATCCTGTCGGACACCACCGCCGCGGCCCTGCGCGGCCACGACGTGGTCTTCCTGGCCCTGCCCCACGGCCAGTCCGCCGCCCTGGCAGCCGAGTTGGCAGCGGACACGCTGGTGGTGGACTGCGGCGCCGACTTCCGGCTGCGGGATCCGGCCGCCTGGCAGCGCTTCTACGGCTCCCCGCACGCCGGGACCTGGCCCTACGGCCTGCCCGAGCTGCCCGGGGCCCGGGCGGAGCTGACGGGCGCCCGGCGGATCGCGGTCCCCGGCTGCTACCCCACCGCGGTCACCCTCGCCCTGTTCCCGGCGTTCGCCGCCGGCCTGGTGGAACCGGAGGCCGTGATCGTCGCCGCCAGCGGGACCTCCGGCGCCGGCCGCTCCCTCAAACCCCAGTTCCTCGGTGCCGAGGTGATGGGCTCCATGACCCCGTACGGGGTCGGCGGCGGCCACCGGCACACCCCGGAGATGGCCCAGAACCTGTCCCGGGTCGCCGGCGGGGACGTGACGGTCTCCTTCACCCCGACCCTGGCACCCATGCCCCGCGGGATCCTCGCGACCTGCTCGGCCCGGCTGCGTCCGGACACCACGGCCGGCGAGGCCGACGTCCGGGCCGCGTACGCCGCCCGGTACGCCGACGAGCCGTTCGTCCGGCTGCTGCCGCCCGGGCAGTGGCCCACCACCGCGGCCGTCCTCGGCTCCAACACCGTCCAGGTGCAGATCGCCGTGGACCCCGACGCCCGCAGGCTCGTCTGCGTGAGCGCCGTCGACAACCTCACCAAGGGCACCGCGGGTGGCGCGGTGCAGAGCATGAACATCGCCCTCGGCCTGCCGGAACGGCAGGGCCTGCCCACGAATGGAGTGGCCCCGTGAGTGTGACCGCCGCGCTCGGATTCCTCGCCAGCGGAGTGACCGCCGGCATCAAGGAGTCCGGGGACCCGGACCTGGCCCTGGTCGTGAACCGGGGGCCGCGCCGCGCCGCCGCCGGCGTCTTCACCTCGAACCGCGTGCAGGCCGCGCCCGTGCGCTGGTCCCGCACCGTCCTGGCCGACGGCCGGATATCCGCCGTCGTGCTCAACTCCGGTGGCGCGAACGCCTGCACGGGACCCGGCGGAGCCGATGACGCCCGCACCATGGCCGAGCGCACGGCGCGGGCCCTGAGCGTGCCGGTGCCCGACGTCGCGGTCTGCTCCACCGGCCTGATCGGCGTACGCCTGCCGATGGACCGCGTGACGGCCGGCATCGACACCGCCGCGGCCGCGCTGTCCCCCGACGGCGGCGAGGACGCGGCGGTCGCGATCAAGACCACGGACTCGGTGCACAAGACGGCGGTGGCCGGCGGCGCGGGCTTCACCGTCGGCGGGATGGCCAAGGGCGCGGGCATGCTCGCACCGGGCCTGGCGACCATGCTGGTGGTCCTGACCACCGACGCCGTCGTGGAGTCGGACCTGCTGGACGCGGTCCTGCGGCACGCCGTGCGCACGACCTTCGACCGGGTGGACTCGGACGGCTGCATGTCCACCAACGACACCGTGCTCCTGCTGGCCTCCGGCGCCTCCGGCGTCACGCCGACGGCCTCCGACCTCGCGGCGGCCGTCCGGACCGTCTGCGACGACCTGGCCCGCCAGCTCATCGGCGACGCCGAAGGCGCCTCGAAGGAGATCGAGGTGGCCGTCGTCGGTGCGGCCTCGGAGGCGGACGCCGTCGAGGTGGGCCGCTCGATCGCCCGCAACAACCTGCTCAAGTGCGCCCTGCACGGCGAGGACCCGAACTGGGGCCGGGTGCTGTCCGCGATCGGCACCACCTCCGCCGCCTTCGACCCCGACCGCCTGGACGTGGCCATGAACGGCGTCTGGGTCTGTCGCGACGGCGCCGAGGGCGAGTCCCGGGAGAAGGTCGACCTGTCGGACCGCCGGATCACCATCACCGTGGACCTGCGCACCGGAGGCTCCTCCGCCGTCGTGTGGACCAACGACCTGACGGCCGAGTACGTCCACGAGAACAGCGCGTACAGCTCGTGAGCGGGCCGGGGATCACGGAGACGACCGCGCCCGCCGCCGTACCCGGCGCCCGGGACCTGCCCTGGGTCGAAGAACTCCAGGGCCGCACGGTCGTCGTCAAGTTCGGCGGCAACGCCATGGTGGACCCCGCGCTGCACCGCACCTTCGCCCAGGACGTGGTGGAGCTCTGGCACGCCGGGCTGCGGCCGGTGGTCGTCCACGGCGGCGGACCGCAGATCAGCGCGCTGCTCGACCGGCTCGGCATCGAGTCCCACTTCGAGGCGGGACTGCGGGTGACCACCCCGGAGACGATGGACGTGGTGCGCATGGTGCTCACCGGCCGGGTCCAGCGGGAGCTGGTCGGGGCCATCAACGCCCACGGACCGTACGCCGTGGGCCTGTCGGGCGAGGACGCGCACACGATGACCGCGGTGCGCCGCCCGGCCGTCGTGGACGGCCTGCCGGTGGACATCGGGCTGGTCGGCGAGGTCGTGGCGGTGGAGACCGGCACCGTGGACGCGCTGCTGGCCCAGGGACGCATCCCGGTCGTCTCGCCCGTCGCCCGCGGCGAGGACGGACAGGTGTACAACGTCAACGCCGACCTCGCCGCGTCGGCCCTGGCCGCGGCGCTCGGCGCGGACCGGCTGGTGGTCATGACCGACGTCGAGGGCCTGTACGCGGACTGGCCGCACAGCACGGAGGTGATCGACCGCCTGGAAGCCGCCGAGCTGGACGCGCTGCTGCCCGCGCTGACCAGCGGCATGCTCCCCAAGATGGAGGGCTGCCTGCGGGCGGTGCGGGCCGGCGTGGGCCGGGCGCAGGTCGTCGACGGCCGGGTGCCGCACGCGCTGCTGCGCAGCGTGTTCACCGAGGACGGACCCGGCACCACGGTGGTGCCGGACGGCAGGCCCGGGCCCGTGGCGCCCGGCCGCGAGGAGGACGGCACGTGACCCCCGACCGGACGACCCCGCTCACCGACCGCTGGCGCGCGGTGATGATGGACACCTACGGCACTCCCCCGCTGGCCCTGGTCAGGGGCGAGGGCAGCACGGTCTGGGACGAGGACGGCCGCGCCTACACCGACTTCACCGGCGGGGTGGCCGTCAACAGCCTCGGGCACGCCCACCCGGCGCTGGTCACCGCGGTACGGGAGCAGGCCGCCCGGCTCGGCCACGTCTCCAACCTCTTCGTCGCGGAGCCGTCCGTGGCCCTGGCCGAGCGGCTGCTGGACCTCTCGGGCCGGCCGGGGCGGGTGTTCTTCGCCAACTCGGGCGCCGAGAGCGTCGAGGCCGCCTTCAAGATCGCGCGCCGGACCGGACGCCCGCACCTCGTCGCCACCGAGGGCGGCTTCCACGGGCGCACCATGGGGGCGCTGGCCCTCACCGGGCAGCCGGCCAAGCGCGACCCGTTCCTCCCGCTGCCCCCGGAGGTGACGCACGTCCCCTACGGCGACGCGGCGGCGCTGCGCGCGGCGGTCACCGAGGACACGGCCGCGGTCTTCCTCGAGCCGGTCCAGGGCGAGGCGGGGGTCCTCCCCGCGCCGCCGGGCTACCTGCGCGCCGCCCGGGAGATCACCCGGGCCGCCGGCAGCCTGCTGGTCCTGGACGAGGTGCAGACCGGGATCGGCCGCACCGGCCGCTGGTTCGCGCACCAGGCGGAAGAGGGCGTGGACCCGGACGTGATCACGCTGGCCAAGGGGCTGGGCGGCGGGCTGCCCATCGGCGCCACGGTGGCCTTCGGCGACGCGGCCGGACTGCTGACGCCGGGTCAGCACGGTTCCACCTTCGGCGGGAACCCGATCGCCTGCGCGGCCGGGCTGGCCGTGCTGGAGACCATCGAGAAGGACGGCCTCCTCGCCCACGTCTCGGCCGTGGGACGGCGGCTGCGCAGCGGCATCGAGGCCCTGGGGCACCCGCTGGTCCGCGAGGTGCGGGGGGCGGGCCTGCTGCTGGGCGTGGTGCTCGGCGCCCCGGTCGCGGCGCAGCTGCAACGCGCGGCGCAGGAGGCCGGGTTCCTCGTGAACGCCGCGGGACCCGCGGTGGTCCGCCTGGCCCCCGCGCTGACCTTGGCGGCCGAGCAGGCCGACGCCCTGGTCGCGGCGCTGCCGGGGGCCCTCGACGCCGTGGCCGCGGAGATGCCCGCCACCAGGGCATGATGTCCGTCGTGTCAGGAGAATACGAGATCACCGGCGGCCGGGCGGCCGACATCGCGACCAGCGTGGAGCAGGGCGTCTCGTCCGGTGCGCTGCCGCCGGGGTCCGTACTCCCGCCCATGCGCGAGCTGGCCGTCCGGCTGGGCGTGAACCCCAACACGGTCGCCGCCGCCTACCGCACCCTGCGCGAGCGCGGGCTGATCGAGACCGACGGGCGGCGCGGCAGCCGGGTGCGGGAGCGTCCGACCACCCTGGCGCGGGACGCCCTGCGCTCCGAACTGCCGCCCGGGGTCCGGGACCTCGCCTCGGGCAGTCCCGATCCCGCGCTGCTGCCGCCGCTGGGCGAGGCCCTGGCCGCCGCGGCCCGGCGGTACGCGCACCGGCCCCGGCTGTACGGCGACGACGTCGTGGTGCCGGAGCTGGAGCGCGCCGCCCGGGCCGCCTTCGACGCGGACGGCGTCCCGGCCGGCCCGGTCCTGCTCACCGCCGGCTCGCTCGATGCCGTCGAACGCGTGCTGAACGCCCACCTCCGGCCCGGCGACGCCGTGGCCGTCGAGGACCCGGGCTGGCGCAGCCTGCTCGACCTGGTGCCGGCCATGGGCCTGAAGGTGCTGCCGATGCCCCTCGACGAGGACGGCCCGCTCCCGGACGGCCTGGCGGCCGCCCTCGCCGCCGGGGCCCGGGCCGTGATCGTGACCGACCGGGCGCAGAACCCGACGGGTGCGGCCGTCACGGCCGCGCGCGCCGCCGAACTGCGCGCCCTGTTGGGGCAGCACCGGCAGGTCCTGGTCATCGACGACGACCACGGGCACGGCATCGTGGAGCAGCCGCTGCACACACTCGCGGGGGCCACCGACAGCTGGGCGTTCGTCCGCTCCACCGCCAAGGCCTACGGCCCCGACCTCCGGCTGGCGGTGCTGGCCGCCGACCGGGTGACGGCCGACCGGGTGCAGGGGCGCTACCAGCTCGGCCCGGGCTGGGTGAGCGGACTCCTCCAGCACACCGTCGTCGACCTCTGGGAGCGGGGCGCGCTGGACGGGCCCGCCGTGGCGCGTTCGTACGCCGCGCGCCGCGAGGCCCTGATCGCCGAGCTGGCCGCGCGCGGGGTCCCCGCGCGGGGGCGGGGCGGTCTGCACGTGTGGGTGCCGGTGCCGGACGAGACGGCGGCGGTGGCGCGGCTCCAGGCCGCGGGCTGGGCGGTCACGCCCGGCATCGGCTTCCGGCTGGCCTCGCCGCCCGGGATCCGGCTCACGGTCTCGCAGTTGGGGGCCGCTGACATGGCCGGCCTGGCCGCGGCCGTCGCGGACGCGGTCCGCCCGGCGCGCCCGGTGCGCTACGGCTGACCGCGGGCGGGGCGTACGGCATCGGGCGGGTCCCTTCCGGGGCCCGCCCTCCTGCGCTCTACAGACCGAGGGTCAGGACGCGCGCGTTGCGGCCGGGGTCCAGGGACTGCACCCACCCGCTCGGGGCCAGGCTGGGGCAGGCGGGGACGAAGCCGTGCCGTACGAACAGCCGGCCGTCACCGGTGGTCGCGGTGAACAGCGTGGTCAGCGCCCGGCTCCGGGCCCGGGCGAAGGCGGCGTGCAGCAGCCGGCCCCCCATGCCCGAGCCCTGCCGGTGGCCGGCCACGCAGAAGTTGTAGAGCACCCCCGCCGCGGCGTGCTCGCGCAGTCCGAGGCAGCCCTCCAGGCTGCCGTCGGCGGCCTGGGCCACGAGGAAGTCGCCGGCCCTCGCCACGTAGAGGGACAGCGGCCGTTCGCGCAGCGCGCCGGTGCGGACGAACGGTCCGGAGAGGGCGGCGAGCGCCGGTCCCTCGTCCTCGCGGGCCGGCCGCACGGAGAATCCCGGGTGGTACCGGTCCGCTTCGGCGGGGGCGGGAAGCGGCAGCGCGGCGGGGGCGGCAGGGGGCAGCGTGGCCGTGGTCAAGGCGTTCCTTCCTCAGGTGAGGCCGTTCGCGGCACGGGAACTCCCGGACGGGCCCGAGGAGACGGGGGTGGCGGGACACCCCGCCGGAACGATCGAAGTAAGGTTAGCCTTACCTAGGCGATTGGGCCAAGCCGGCTCACGGCTTCCCCGCCGTCGCCTCGCGGCCGTCCACGAAGGTCGCCACGACCTCGACGGCCCCGATCCGCGCCGGATCGACCCGCCGCGGGTCGTCCCCCAGGACGACCAGGTCGGCGCGCTTGCCGGGGCTCAGGCTGCCGGCCCGGTCCTCCCATCGGCAGGCGTACGCGCCGGCCACGGTGTAGGCGCGCAGGGCCTCCTCGACGGTGATCGCCTCGGCCGGGCCGACCGGCCGGCCGGAGGCCGAGGCGCGCTCGACCATGAACTGGACGGCGCGCAGCGGGGACCCGTCCGTGACGGGCCGGTCCGAGCTGCCCACCAGGGTCACCCCGTGGTCCAGGAAGGCCCGCCCGCGGTACATCCAGGGGGCCCGCTGCGCGCCCATGATGGCGGAGTAGTCGTCCCCGAACGAGTACAGGAACGTGGGCTGGACGACCGCGCTGACGCCGAGCCGCGCGAAGCGCGGGAGCTGGTCCGGGCGGATCAGCCCGGCGTGCTCGATGCGGTGCCGCGCGTCCGGCCGGGGCCGGAGCCGCTGGGCCGACTCGATGGCGTCGAGCGCCAGGTCCGCGGCCCGGTCGCCGATGGCGTGGACGGCGAGCTGCCAGCCGGCGAGGTGGCCGTCGACCACGAGCTGCGTCAGACGCTCGGGGTCGTCCTGCAACTGCCCGGCGTGGTCGAGGCCTTCGTACGGGGCGGTGAGGGCGGCGGTGCGGGCCATCATGCCGCCGTCGGTGAAGATCTTGAGCGCGCCCAGTGACAGCCAGTCGTCGCCGAACCCGGTCCGCATGCCCAGGTCCAGGGCGCGCGGCAGGCCGTCCTCCCGATGGGCCTCGCGGGGACGCAGCGTGTCGCCCGCCGCCATCAGCTGGACCCGCAGCGGCAGCCGGCCCTGGTCCCGCAGCAGTTGGTAGGCACCGAGTTCGACGGGGCTGTGGCCGAGCAGCCCGCCGCCGACGCCCGCCTCGGCCACGGCGGTGACCCCTTCGGCGAGGCAGGTGCGCGCCGCCCGCTCGACGGCGTCGGCGATCTCGGACTGGGAGTACGGCAGCCGCAGCCGCCGGGCCGCGGCCATGGCGCCCTCGGCCAGGAATCCGTCCTGGTGCGGAGTGCCGGCCGGGAGCAGGTCGAGGACCGCGCTGCTGACCACGCACCCGTGGCCCGAGTCGTGCATCAGGAAGACCTTGCGCCCCTGACCGACCGAGTCCAGTTCGGCGGCGGTCAGATGGCGGCCCAGGGCGCGCTGGTCGTAGCCCATCACCTCCACCCAGGCACCCGGTCCGCGGGTGCGGGCGACCGCCTCCGCCACGACCGCCAGCACGTCCTCGGCCCGCCGGCAGGGGGCGACGCTCGGGGTGCTCTGCTTGAGCCCGGTCCAGGCCAGGTGGACGTGGCTGTCGATGAACCCCGGCAGCACGGTGGCGCCTTGGAGGTCGATCACCTCCCGGGCGGGCAGGGAGGTCACGGCCTCGTCCAGGCCCACGATCCGGCCGCGCCAGATGCCCAGGTCGCGGGCGACGGGGTGGTCGGGGTCCATGGTGAGGAAGGTGGCGTTCGTCAGCCTCGTGCAGAGCATGGAAGGTCCGTCGGTCGGGGGCGGTCGGCGGCGGGCGGCGGGTCAGGCGCCGCTGGCCGCGGCCAGCGAGCGGGGGCGCAGATCCGTCCAGTGCGTCTCGATGTACTCCAGGCACTCCTCGCGGCCGGCCTCCTCGAAGGCGACCGTCCAGCCCCCGGGGACCGCGGAGAAGGACGGCCACAGGGAGTGCTGGCCTTCGTCGTTGACGAGGACCAGGAAGCGGCCGTCTGCGTCGTCGAACGGGTTGGTGCTCATGCTGGGGTTCCTCCTGGAGCCGATCGGGAGCCGGAATACTTAGGTTAGGCTCGCCTAATTGTAGAGCTTAACGTTTCCCCATCCCCCTCACAAGGAGACCCTGATGCCCGCACCCGAGCCCGTCGCGCCGAGCGACCCGGAGGGCCCGTTCGCCGCCCACGGCCTCGCCGGCACGCCCGGTACCGAGGAGTTCTGGGCGACCGCGGCCCCGGCGTCCACGCCTTCCGCGGACGGCGGTTGGACCACGCTCTTCCTCTGGCGCGGCAGCTCCCCGGCCACCGTCGACTTCGAGAGCTGGTCCGATCCGGTGCCGATGCTGCGGTGGCGCGCGACGGACTGCTGGTACGCCGAGGTCCCGATGCCGGCCCGGCTCAGGGTGACGTACCGGTTCCTGGCCGAAGGGGCCGGGCACGCCGACCCGTTCAACCCGGCCGGGGCGGGCGGCGACCGGTCGATCCACGCCACCCCCGACGCTCCCCCGCAGCCGCACTGGCCCGTCCTGGGCTCCGACGCCGTGCTGCCGCTGCCCCGTACCCGGATCCGGTGGGCGAGCGAACGGCTCGGCGGACGCCGCACGGTGCGGGTGCACCCGGTGGCCGGCGGCGGCCCGCTCGTCCTCCTGCTCGACGGGGACGACTGGCTGCACCTGCACCCCGCCATGACCGCCTTCGACGCGGCCGCGGCCGCGGGCGAGATGCCGCCGGTCACGCTGGTCTTCCTCCCCTCCAAGGACCGGGCGGCCGAGTTCGGCTGCCGGCCCGAGCTGTGGGAGGCGGTACGGGACGAACTCCTGCCCCTGGTGGCGGAGTGCGGCGTGCCGGCGGACCCGGACCGCCTGGTGGTCGCCGGGCAGAGCCTCGGCGGGCTGAGCGCCGTGTACGCCGCCCTGCGGTTCCCCGAGCTCGTCTCCCGGGTGGCCTGCCAGTCCGGGTCCTTCTGGTGGACGCCGGAGGCTGCCGGGCTCGCGGACCCGCTGGGCGGGCCCGTCGGCGGCGCCGTCGCCGACCTGCTGCGGGAGCGGCCGGCCCCCGCCGGCGCGCGGATCGCCTTCGACCTGGGCGAGCACGAGGCCCGGATGCGACCGCACTGCGAACGCGTGGAGGAACTGGCCGGGCAGGCCGGTGCGGCCGTCCGCGTGTCCAGGTCGGCGGCCGGCCACGACCGGGCGGGCTGGCGGCAGGCACTGCTGCGGGACGTCGCCTGGGCGCTGGCCTGATCCACCGAAGCCGGACTAGGCCGTCTCTTCCGGATCTTGCCTGACCCGCGCCTCCCCCAGCTACCGCTGGGAGGTGCCCCCAGGCACCGCACCTCGCCGCGTTGTCGGGCCCGCCCAAGTACGTCCAGTAATCGGGCGACCCTCCGCCTTGCGATGCACGGCGCCAGACGACGCGGGCTTAACCGGCAAGATCCGAAAGAGACGACCTAGACGGAAGGGGCCCGCGGGCCGGCGGTCAGCCGGACCCACGGGCCCCTTCCCCGTCACGTCAGCGGGTCACCGCGAGGCCGTACGCCCGGTCGGTGGCCAGCAGTTCGCGATGGGTGCCCTGCGCCGTGACGACCCCGTCCCCCAGGACGAGGACCCGGTCGGCGGCGTCCAGCAGCGCCGGGCTGCTCGTGATCACCACGGTGGTACGGCCCCGCCGCAGCTCCGCGATGTTCCGGGCGACCAGCTGCTCGGTCACGGCGTCCACCGCGGTCGTCGGGTCGTGCAGCACCAGCACGTCGGTGTCGGTGGCCAGCGCGCGGGCCAGGGACAGCCGCTGGCGCTGTCCCCCGGACAGGTTCGAACCGCGGTCGCGGACCTCGTAGTCCAGCCCCTGCCGGTGCAGGGCGACCACGTCCGTCAGCATCGAGGCCGCCACCGCCTCCGGCACCAGCCGGCTCGTCCCCGACGGGTCGATGTTCGAACGGAGCGTGCCCGCGAAGATCTCCCCGTCGTACGGATTGACCAGGACGTGCTCGCGCACCGCCTCGACCGACAGCTCGGCGAGCTCCCGGCCGCCGAGCCGGACCACGCCCTCGTAGGCGTCGGGGGCCACCTTCACCGCCAGCACGGCGGCCAGATCGGCCGCCACCCGCGGCTGGTAGGCGGCGATCGCGGTGAACTCGCCGGCCGGGACGTCGAACTTCACCCCCTGGAGGGCGCCGTACCGGACGCAGTCGATCTCCAGGTCCCCGCCCGGGGCCGGCCGCTCCGTCCCCGGGTCGGCCACGGCCGGTGCGGACAGCACCAGGGCCATCCGCTCCGCCGAGGCGCGCGCCATCATCACGTACTTCGGCATGTCCGAGAACAGCCGCAGCGGCTCCATGATGAACTGCGCCAGGCCCACGGCCATGACGAGGTCGCCGATGCCGATCTGGCCGTCGAAGGCGAGCCAACCCGCCGTCAGGGACACCGAGGCCGCGAGGACGGCGTTCAGCCCCAGGGCGGTGCCGGCGTAGGCGCCGTTGACCTTGGCGACCGTGACCGCCTGCTGCCGCGCCTGCGAACTCACCGCGCGGTACGACAGGAACGCCGCGTGGTTGCCGCCGAAGCCGTGCAGCGGGCGCAGGCCGGTGATCAGGTCGGCGACCTTCGCACCCGCCCGCGCCACCCGCGCCTGCTGCTCCTTGGTGCTGGAGCCGATCCGCTTCGACAGGACGCTGAGGACCGAGAGGATCGCCACGGTGCCGGCCATCACCAGCAGGCCCAGCCGCAGGTCCGCGAGGCCCAGGGCGACCGCCGCGATCAGCACCGAGACCATGGAGCTGATCAGCATCGGCACCACCTCGACGATGTCGGCGGTCTGGTCGGCGTCCTCGGTGGCGATGGTCAGCACCTCGCCGGACTTGAGGTCGACGTCCCGGGCCACCGGCTGGAGGCCGCAGGCCGCGACCTGCACCCTCCAGTGGTGGGCCTCGGTCGTGTTGGCCTTCTGCAGGATGCGCATCCCGAACCGCCACGACAACGAGACCGTCGTGATGATCGCGGCCAGGGCCGCGACCGAGAGGACGAGCGCCCCGGTGCTGCGGTGCTGCATCGTGTGCTCGACGATCAGGCCGAGCGCGATCGGGAAGGCCGTCTCGCCCGCCTGGTACATGCCCATGAGGACGGTGCCCCAGGCCATGGCGCCGGCGTTGCGGCGGATGGCGGTCCGCAGGATGTCGGATCCCGGCCGGCGGGATCTCTGGACGTCAGGAGTTGTCATCGATGTGGCGGGCAATCGCTTCCGGGGTCAACAGGGTGAACAGATCACGGATGGTGATCACGGGGCCGAACTCCCGGCGCAGGAGTCCGACGAGGCGTACGGCCAGCATGGAGTGTCCCCCGAGGGAGACGAAGTCACTCACCGCGCTCACCTCGTCGTCGTCCAGGTCCAGGGCCTCGGCGAAGTACTCGCAGACCACGGCCTCGGTCTCGGTCTCCGGGCCGCGCTCGCCCGACGTGGTCAGCGCACCCAGCGGCTTGGGCTCGGGAAGCGCCTTGGTGTCGGCCTTGCCGTTGACCGTGAGCGGGATGGCGTCGACCTGCGCGTAGTGCGTCGGGCGCAGGAAGTCCGGCAGGGCCGCGCCCACTTCGGCCGCGACGGCGGCCAGGTCGGCACCGTCCAGCACGAGGTAGGCGGCCAGCCGGTACGCGCCGTCGACCTGCGGGTCGGGCTGGGCGACGGCGGCGGTGAACCGCACGGCCGGGTGCGCCGCGAACGCCGCCTCGACCTCACCGAGTTCGACCCGGTGGCCGCGGATCTTGACCTGCTGGTCGGTGCGGCCCAGGTACATCAGGTTCCCGTCCGGCCGGCGGACCACCAGGTCGCCGGTGCGGTACATCCGCTCGCCGGGCTCGCCGAACGGCGAGGCGACGAACCGGTGCGCCGTCTGCCCCGGCTGCCCGAGGTAGCCCCGGGCGATGCCGATGCCCGAGACGTACAGCTCACCGGGCACCCCGTCCGGCAGCGGCCGCAGCCACGGGTCCAGGACGAACACGTCGGTGTTGTCGATCGCCACGCCCACCACCGGGTCCTGGCACTCGAAGGTGCCGACGCCCAGCGTGTTGATGGTGTACTCGGTCGGGCCGTACAGGTTGTAGCCGACCGTCCCCTCGGTGTCGGCGAGCCGCCGCCACAGGGCCGGGGTGACCGCCTCGCCGCCCAGCAGCACGAGCGCGGGACGACGTGCGGGGTCGTCGAGCAGTCCCTCCGCCACCAGCTGCTGCGCGTAGGTGGGGGTCACGTTGACGACGTCGATGCCGTGCTCGGCGCAGTACTCCGCCAGGGCGGGGGCGTCGCGGCGCAGCTCCTCGTCGCAGATGTGCACCTCGTGGCCGTCGGCGAGCCACAGCAGCTCCTCCCACGACATGTCGAAGGCGAAGGACACGGTGTGGGCGATCCGGAAGACCCGGTTGCCGTGCTCGGCCAGCACCGGCTCGAAGATCCGCCGCTGGTGGTTGACCAGCATGTTGGTGAGGCCGGCGTACTCGGTGACCACGCCCTTGGGCTTGCCCGTCGATCCCGAGGTGTAGATCGTGTACGCCGGGTGCCGGAGCCGGTCCGGGTCCCCCGGCGCGAAGGTCGTCACCGGCTCGGCCACCGGGAGCGGGCGGTCCAGTTCGATCAGGTCGCCGGTCAGCCGCGGTGCCACGGCGCTGACGGTGAGGATCACCTCCGGGCGGGCGTCCTCGACGATCGTCGCGATCCGCTCGTCCGGGTGGTCCAGCTCCAGGGGCACGTACGCCGCGCCGGTGCGCAGCACGGCGAACAGCGCCACGATCCAGTCGAGGGAGCGCGGGATCGCGAGACCCACGGTCCGCTCGGGGCCGATGCCCCGGCCGGCGAGCACGCCCGCCAGCTCACGGCTGCGGTCGCGCAGTTCGGCGAAGGTCATGCTCCGTCCGTGCGAGACCAGGGCGACCCGCTCCGGGGAGCGGTCGGCCGCCAGGTCGAAGCGGTCGACCACGGTGTCGGTGCCGACGTCGGTGCGCTCCGCCCGCTGCGGGGCCGGGCCGAGGCCCTGGAGCGATCCCATCGGTCCGGTGGCAGCGGCGAGCTCGTCCAGCACCCGGACGTAGTCCTCGAGGAGCCGGCGGGCGTCGGCGCCGGACCCGTGGCGGTGCTCCAGCTTGATGGTCAGCCGGTCGCCGGGGGTGACCACCCAGGTGAACGGGTAGTGCGTGGAGTCGTCCGACTTCTCCTCGACGATGCCGTGGCGGGCGTTCCGCTCGGCGAAGGCGTCCAGGTCCAGGAAGTTCTGGAGCACGAACAGGTTGTCGAAGAGGGCGTCGTGGCCACTGGCCCGCTGGATCTCGCCGAGCCCCAGGTGCTCGTGCTCCATCGCCTCGACCCGGGCGTTCTGGACGGCGGTCAGGTACGCGCCGACCGTCTGCGCCGGCCGGGCCTCGGTCCACAGGGGCACGGTGTTGAGCAGCACGCCGACGATGTCGGCCAGCCCCTCGCCCTCACGGCCCGAGACGGTCACGCCGAACACGGCGTCGCTGCGGCCCGTGTGGGCACCGAGCAGGAGCCCGAAGGCGCCGGTGAGGACCGAGTTCAGGGTGACGCCGTGCGCCTTCGCCGCCCCTCTCAGAGCGTCGGACTGCGCGGCGGAGAGGGTGTGCAGCAGCGCGGGCGGCAGGTCGGCCGACAGCACCGGGGCCGGTCCGGCCAGCAGCGTCGGTCCCGTCAGGCCCGCCAGGTGCCGCGCCCAGAAGTCCTCCGAGACGGCGGCGTCCCGGCCGGCGATCTCCCGGGCGTACTCCTCGAAGCCGGGCGTGGCCGGGGTCGCGTCCGGCCGGTCGCCGGAGAGTACGGCCTGGTAGGCCTCGAACAGGTCCTGGAGCACGATCGCCCGGGACCAGCCGTCCCACAGCAGCAGGTGGTAGCTGAGGAGCAGGCCGTCGCGGCCGTCGGGCAGCCGGACCACGGTCAGCCGGACCAGCGGCGGTTCGGCCGGGTCGAAGCCGGTGTTGCGGTCCCGGACCCGCAGTTCCTCGACCTCCGCCTCGCCGGAGAGCTCGACGGTGCGGACGTCGACCCGGCGGCCTCCCTTGAGAAGCTGCACCGGGTGGCCGTCGTCGTCGGTGCCGAAGCCCGCCCCGACGACGGGGTGCCGGGCGATCACGGCCGCCATGGCCTCGGCCAGGGCGTCCGGGTCCAGGCGCCGGTCGAAGCCGAACCAGCTCTGCGCGACGTAGTGCCCGGCCGCCCCCGCCAGCTGGGCCTGGAAGTACAGGCCGCGCTGGAGCGGGGTGACCGGCGCGGTGCGTTCGGCGGTCGCCGCGGCGTCCGCCACGGCCTCCAGCGCGGTGAGCCAGTGCGCGGTGATCTCGTCGGGGATCCCCTCGGCGAGGGTGAAGGCGGCGTGCAGGCTGCCGGTGGCCGCGTCGGTCCAGGCGTTGACCTCGACGGCGTACGGGCTGCCCTGGTCGCCGCCCGTGATGTGCAGGGCCTGGGACTCGCTGCCCCGGCCGAGGTAGTTGAACAGCACCTGCGGGCGGGCGGTCAGCAGCGGGGCGGTCTGCGGGTTGAGGTAGCGCAGGCGGCCGTAGCCGACGTGTCCGGCCTCGTCGGGCTGCCGCTCGGCGAGCTCGCGGGCGGCGGCGACGGGGTCGGTGTGCGCGGTGAGCCGGACCGGCGCGATCGCGGTGAACCAGCCGACGGTACGGGTGTAGTCGTGGTGCTCGCGCACCGCGACCCGGCCGTGCCGCTCCAGCTCGATCGCGAGGTCCGCGGGCTCCGTCTGGACCCGGGTCAGGGCGGTGCGCAGGGCGCCGCACAGCAGCTCGGTCAGGGCGACGCCCAGGGCGGCCGGCGCCGTGCGGGTGACCAGGTCGCTCACGCCGGGGTCGAGCACCACGGTGCTCTCCCGCAGCGCGCCGACCGCGGGCAGCAGCGGGGGCGCCTGAAGGGTCTCGGCCCAGTGGCCGACGCCCCGGGCGTCCTCGAGGGCCCGCACCGCGGAGGCCTCGGCGTACTCGGCGTAGGACGTGGTCGCCGGGGCGAGGGGCTCGCCGCGCAGGGCGGCGGCCATGTCGTCCAGGAGGATCAGCCAGGACACCGCGTCCACGGCGAGGTGGTGCACGGTGATCACCACGGTGCGGGTGGCCGCGAGCCAGGTGAACGCGGCGACGTTCCCGGACTCGGGGTCGAGCGCCGCGGCCGCCTCGTTCGCGGCGGCGGCGGCGTCGGCGGTGCCTTCCCGCACCACGGCGGCCTCGCCGGCCGGCTCGGTGTGCAGGCTCCACACCCCGTGCTCGGCCCGCAGCCGCAGCCGCAGCGCCGGGTGGGCCGCCAGCAGGGCCGCGGCGGCGCGCCGTACCTCGGCGAGGCCGGCGCCCGCGGGCACCTCCAGCGCCCGGGCCTGGGCGAACCGGTCGAGGGAGCCGCCCAGTTCCCGCTGCCGCAGGATGATCGGGGTCGGCGCGACCGGCCCGTCCTCGCGGCGGGCCGGGGCGGGCCCGGCCGCGGGCGCCTGGGGTGCGCGGGTGCCCAGCAGCTCGGCGAGCGCGCGCGGGGTCTTGTGCAGGAACACGTCGCGCGGGGAGACCGGCAGGCCGAGCGCCCGGGCCCGGTTGACCACGGTGATCGCGACGATGCTGTCGCCGCCGGCACCGAAGAAGTCGGTGTCCGGGTCGGCGGTGGGCAGGTCCAGGGTGTCGGCGAAGATGCCGACCAGGGAGTCGAGTGCCGCGGGGGTGACGGCCACCGGCGCGTCGTCCTCGGCGGCCCGTGCGGCGAGCGCCCGGCGGTCCAGCTTGCCGTTCACGGTCAGCGGCAGGGCCGCCAACGGGAGGACCCGGCCGGGCACCATGTGCACCGGCAGCTTCGTCGCGAGCAGGGTGGCGAGGTCGCCCGGCACGCTGCCGACCACGTGCGCCACCAGGTGGTCGCCGGTGTCGGCGACCGTGACGGCCACGTCGACCACGCCGTCCAGCTCGCGGACCGCGGACTCGACCTCGCCGAGCTCGATCCGGAATCCCTTGAGCTGGACCTGGTCGTCGGCGCGGCCGGTGAACTCCAGCTCGCCGTCGAGGGTGCGCAGGGCCAGGTCGCCCGTGTGGTACATCCGGGAGCCGTCGTCGGCGAACGGGTTCGCGACGAACCGGCCCGCGGTCAGGCCCGGGCGGCCCAGGTAGCCGAGCGACACCTGGTCGCCGGCCACGTAAATGGCCCCCACCCGGCCCGGCGGCACCGGCCGGAGCCGGTCGTCGAGCAGGTAGGTCACCAGGCCCGGGATGGGCCCGCCGATCGGGCTGACCTCCTCGCCGGGGCCGAAGTCCCGGTCGTCCAGCACCCGGTGGGTGACGTGGACGGTGGTCTCGGTGATGCCGTACATGTTGACCAGCTCGGGGCGGCCGGTGCCGTACCGCTCGACCCAGCCGCGCAGCCGGCCGAGGTCCAGGGCCTCGCCTCCGAAGACGACCCGGCGCAGCGCGGTGAGGGGCGCGCCGGCGAGCCGGTCGGCCTCGATGAACTGGTAGAAGGCCGACGGCGTCTGGTTGAGCACCGTGACGCCCCGCTCGCGGACCAGCCGGTGGAAGTCGAGCGGCGAGCGGGTCAGTCCGTAGTCGGGGACCAGCAGCTCGCCGCCGTGCACCAGCGCGCCCCACAGCTCCCAGACGGCGAAGTCGAAGGAGTAGGAGTGGAACTGGACCCAGACGTCGTCCGGGCCGAAGTCCATGTCGGGCTGGGTGTTGACGAGCAGGGTCACCACGCTGGAGTGCGGGACGACGACGCCCTTGGGGCGGCCCGTGGAGCCCGAGGTGTAGATGACGTACGCGGGATCGTGCCAGCCGGCCTCGGCGGGCTCGGCCGGCCCGGGCTCCGCCGAGAGTTCGTCGCCCTGCACCAGGACGCGGGCGGCCACACCGGCCCGCTCCAGCAGCGCGGTGAAGCGCTCTCGCTGGTCGGGGGCGACGAGGACGGCCTGCGGGGCCGCGTCGGCGAGGATGTACTCCAGCCGCTCGTCCGGATAGGCCATGTCGAGCGGTACGTACGCGCCGCCCGCCGAGACGATCGCGACCAGCGCGACGACCTGCTCCAGGGAGCGCGGCACCGCCACGGCCACCCGCTGGCCGGGCCGGACGCCGGTCGCCCGGAGTGCGGCGGCCAACTCGTCCTTTTCCCGGGCCAGTTCGCCGTAGGTCAGCGACCGGGTGGTGCCGTCGAGGGCGCACTGGGTGACGGCCACGGCCGACGGCTGCCGGCCGGCGGCGGCGTCGAACAGGGCCCCCAGGGAGGTCGGGGCGATGCGTGCCGGGCTCCGGGTGCCGGCCGGCGCCGGCGCACGGACGGCCGCCTCCGGCTCGGTGAGCAGGCTGTCGAGGACCTGGGTGAAGGTGCTCAGGATGTCCTGGGCACTGCTCTCCCGCAGCAGTTCGGCGTCGTAGATCAGGTTGAACCGCGGGCGTCCGTCGAGCGGGCGCTCCACGACCAGCGTCAGCGGGTAGTGCGGGGCGCCCTCGTTGACGAGATCGGTGACGGCGAGGGTGTCGCCGGTGCGCCGCAGGGCGGCGACGTCGGTCGCCACGTCGAAGACCACGAGGGTGTCGAAGAGGGAGCCGACGCCGGCCTGGCGGCCGATCCGGGCCAGCGAGACGTGCTGGTGGGGCAGGACCGCGCCCTGGTGCTCGCGGACCGCGGCGAGCAGCTGTGCGGCCGTGGTGCCGGCGGTCCACCGGGCGCGCAGCGGGACGGTGTTGATGAAGAGGCCGACCATGTCCGCGATGCCGGGGACGTCCGCGTCGCGGCCGGAGACGGTGGAGCCGAAGACCACGTCGTCGGTCCCCAGGATCCGGCCCAGGGTCAGGGCCCAGGCACTGTGGACGGCGACGCTGAGCGGCACGCCGGCCGACCGGACGGCCGCGTCGAGGTCGTACCCGGCCTCGCAGGAGGTGTCGGCGAAGCTCTGGGAGGGGGTGTGCCCCTCGGCCACCAGCGAGGCGCCCGGCAGGCCGGCCAGCTCGGCGGCCCAGACCCGGTCGCTCTCGTCGTCGTCGCGGCCGGCGAGCCAGCCCACGTAGTCCTGGAACCCGCCGAGCGGGTAGACGCTCCCCGGCGCGTGGTACTCGGCGAGCAGCGCGCGCAGCATCGGGGGCACCGACCAGCCGTCGGCGATGATGTGGTGCACGGTCTGCACCAGGACGTTCCGGCCGGCCTGCGGGTCGCGCACCAGCGTGAAGCGCATCAGCGGTCCGGTGGCGAGGTCGAAGCCGGCACGGCGGTCGCCTTCGGCGTAGGCGCGCAGCTCCTCCTCGGTGATGCCGGGGCGGTCCAGCGTGGTGAAGGGGGCCCGGGCGGCGTCGTCGAGGACGGAGACGACGCGGCCGTCGGCCAGGGCGGTGAAGCGCGCGGCGAGGTTCGGGTAGAGGGAGAGCAGCCGGGTGGCCGCGGCCGCGAGCCGGTCCGCGTCGAGGTCGCCTTCGAGGGTGAGCAGCTGCTGTTCGACGTAGCTGCCCGCGGAGTCGTCGTCGAAGACGGAGTGGAAGTACAGGCCTTCCTGGAGCGGGGTCAGGGGCAGGACCGCGCGGAGCGTCGGGCCGTCCAGGGCGTCCACGTCGGCCTGCGTCAGGCTGACGAGCGGGAAGTCGCTCGGCGAGTGGCCGCCCTCCTCGAGCCCGGCCAGGGCGGTGAGGGCGCTCTGGAAGTAGCCGCCGATCGTGTCGACGTCCGCGTCGGTGAACACCCCGTCGGGCCAGGAGACGGTGGTGACCAGTTCGAACGCGCCGTCGGCGGCGGGTTCGGCGATCGCGTTGAACTCCAGGGCCCGCGGCAGGCGCATCCTCGGGTCGCGCTTCTCGCCGAGCTGGCCGGTGGTGCCGGCCAGCTGCCAGTCGCCGGCGGAGCCCGCGTCGAAGCGGCCGAGGTAGTTGAAGAGGACCTGGGGCGCGGTCGCCGGGAAGTCGGCCCCGGCGAGGTGGCGCAGCACGCCGTAGGACAGGCCGTTGCCCGGCACCCGGGCGAGGTCGTCCTTGACGGCCTTGAGGGCGGCCGCCAGGTAGCCGGGGTCCGTGAAGTCGGCCGTGGCACCCGGGTCCACGGTGACCGGGAAGAGGGTGGTGAACCAGCCGACGGTGCGCGACAGGTCCGGCTCGGTGCCCGAGACGGCGGCGACGTGGCGCCCCTCGCGGCCGTGGCCCTCGAGCTCGATGTGGGCGAAGGTCTGGTCGAGGCCGCGGTCGCGGCGCCATCGGGCGAGGGCGACGGCGAGGGCCGTGAGCAGGACGTCGTTGACGCCCGCGTGGAACCGGGCCGGGACCTCGCCCAGCAGGGCGGCTGTGACGGCGGCGTCGGTGGTGAGGGTGACGTGCCGCTCCCGTTCGACGGTGTCGGCCCCGGTCAGGGCCCGTCGGCCCAGCGGGGCGTCCGGTCCGGGCAGCGGGCGGTCGTAGTGGGCGCGGTCCGCGTCGAAGGCGGCGCTCTCCAGCTGCTGGGTCCAGCGGCGGAAGGAGGTGCCCACCGGCGGGAGGTCGATCGCCTCGCCGGCGCCGTACTGGCGCCAGGCGGTGGCGAGGTCGTCCATCAGGACCCGCCAGGACACGCCGTCGACCACGATGTGGTGGACGACGAGGACCAGTTGGCGGTCGGCGGGGCGCCAGACGGCCCGCAGCATGGTGCCGTGGTCCGGGTCCAGCGCCTCGGTGGCGAGGGCCACGCACTCGTCGAGCGGCCGGTCGCTCTGCTGCCAGCCGGCCGCGCTGCCGTCCGCCGCCGGGACCTCGAAGCCCCACCGGTCGCCGCGGACCAGCCGGGCCCGCAGCATGTCGTGCCGGGCGACGACGGCGGTCAGGACCGCGTCGAGGGCGGCGGGGGTGAGGCCGGCCGGGGTGTTCAGCACGACCGACTGCACGAAGCCGTCCACGGCGTCCGTGGTCTCGCCGAGCCAGCGCACGATGGGCGAACCGGTGACGGCGCCGGTGGCGACGTCGTCGCGGTCCGCGCGGCCGGTGTCCTCCCGGCTGGCGACCGCGGCCAGGGCGCCGAGCACGCTGTTGGCGAAGATCTGTCCGGCGGTGACGTACAGGCCCGCCTCGCGCAGTGCGCTCAGCAGCGAGATCGCGAGGATGCTGTCGCCGCCGAGCTTGAAGAAGTCCTGGTCGACGCCGACCTCTTCCAGCCGCAGCACCGAGGCGACGGCGGCGCAGACCGTGCGCTCGTCGTCGGTGCCGGGCCGGACGAAGGAGCCGGTGGCGATCTCGGGTTCGGGCAGGGCGCGCCGGTCCAGCTTGCCGTTGGGGGTGAGCGGGAACTCCGGCAGCACGACGACGTGGGCGGGGACCATGTACTCGACCAGGTGGCCGGCGGCCCAGCCGAGGACTTCCTCGGACCGCAGGTCCTCGCGGCCGGCGGCCGGGATCACGTAGCCCACCAGGTAGGTGCCGCCGGCGCTGTTCTTCTTCGCGACGACGCAGGTGTGCCGGACCGCGGGGTGTTCGGCCAGGCCGGCTTCGACGTCCTCGAGTTCGAGGCGCATGCCGCGGATCTTGACCTGGTTGTCGGCCCGGCCGAGGAAGTCGAGGGAGCCGTCCGGGGCGAACCGCGCGAGGTCGCCGGTCCGGTACAGGCGGGAGCCGTCCGCGGCGAACGGGTTGGCCACGAACCGGGAGGCGGTGAGGCCGGGGGCGTTGACGTACCCGCGGCCCAGGAGGAAACCGCCGACGTAGAGCTCGCCGCCGACGCCGACGGGCACCGGGCGCAGCTCGTCGTCCAGGACGTACAGCTGGGTGTTGGGGTTGGCCTTGCCGATGGAGGTCGACAGGCGCTCGGCCTCGCCCCGGTAGATGACGTGGGAGACGCCGATCGTGGTCTCGGCGGGTCCGTAGCCGTGGTACATCGGGACGCCGTCGAGCTTGGTGCGGAAGCGCTCGTACAGCTCCGGGGTGAGCACTTCGCCACCGCACCACACGTGGCGCAGGCTGCCCAGGCGGCCGGAGTCGCCGGAGATCTCCAGCAGGACGTCCAGCATGGAGGAGACGAGGTAGGTGAAGGTGACCCGCTGTTCGGCGATCACGCCGAGGAGGTGGTGCGGGTCGCGCTCGCCACCGGGGCGCAGCACGATCAACCGGCCGCCGCAGACCAGCGGCAGGAAGATCTCGTTGATGGATATGTCGAAGGACAGGGGCGCCTTGAACAGCGAGGCGTCGTCGGGTCCGAAGCCGAGGATCTCCTTGACCTGCCACAGCAGGCGCTCGCTGATGGCCGCGTGCCGGATCATCGCGCCCTTGGGGCGGCCGGTGGAACCGGAGGTGAAGATCACGTAGGCCAGGGAGTCGTCCTGCACGGTGACGGCGGTGTCCTCGGTGGGGAGGCCGCCGTAGGCCCAGTCGTCGATGTCGACGGCCACGGCCGCCGGTTCGGCGGGGTCGTGGTCGCCGGAGCCGTTGAGCTGGAGGACGACCCCGGCGTCCTCGATGACCACGGCGCGGCGGGCGGCGGGCCAGGCCGGGTCCAGCGGCACGAACGCGCCGCCGGCGCGGAGCACGCCGAGCAGGCCGATCACCATCTCGGCGGAGCGGCCGAGCGAGATGCCGACCATCCGCTCCGCGGTGAGCCCCCGCTCGATCAGGGCGTGTGCCAACTGGGCGGAGAGGTCGGCAGCCTGACGGTAGGTCAGCGACCGGCGCTCGTCGACGACGGCGATCGCGTCCGGCCGGACCCGGACCTGCTCGAGGAACATCTCCACGATGGTGGGCCGGATCCGGTCGGCCGCGGTGTCGTTCCACTCGGCCAGGGTGGCGAGCCGCTCCGCCGCGCCGGACGGGGCGATGGTCCCGATGGGCCGGTCCGGGAAGTCCGCCAGGTCGTCGAGGGCGAGCTGCGCCCCCGCCGGCAGGACGCCCTCGGGGGCCGTGATGCGCGCCCCGTCCGGGGTCGTGTCGACCTGCCAACCCGCGGGCGCTCCGCCGCCGTTGTCGGCCCAGGCGATGACGTCCGCGAAGAGCGCACCCGGGGTGAGGTCCAGGCCGTCGGGACCGAGGCCCGTCGCCCAGTACGACAGCCCGATGGCACACGCCTCGGCGATGGTCCGGTCGGAGTGACCGCCGGTGCGCCGGCGCACGTCGGCCAGACGCGTGGGGGAGATCAGCACGAGACGAGCGCTCGGTTCCATCATTGAAGACTCAACACCCTTCCAAGTTGCGAAGGTCAGCCTAACCTAAGTTAGGGCTACCTAACTACCGTCTCGCCAGGCCCGCCAGAGCCTCGCGTAACGGCCACCGAGCGCCACCAACTCCTCGTGCGTGCCCTGCTCGACGACCCGCCCGGCGTCGAGCACCGCGATCCGGTCCGCGGCCACCGCCTGGGTCAGCCGGTGCGCCACGAACAAGGTCGTCCGGCCGGCACAGGCGGCCAGCACCGCGCGCTCCAGCTCGGCGGCACCCTCGCTGCCGGCCTCCGCGGTCGACTCGTCGAGCACCACCACGGGCGCACTGCCGAGCACCAGCCGCGCCAGCGCGATGGAGGCGACCTTGGTCCCCTCCAGGCGGTCGCCGCCCTCGCCCACCGCGGTGTACAGCCCGTCGGGCAGCGCCTCGACCCAGCCGTCGGCGCCCACCACGCGCAGCGCGTCCATCAGTTGCCCGTCGGACGCCTCCGGCGCCGCCAGCCGCAGGTCCTCGGCGAGCGGCCCGGAGAACACGTGCGTCTCCTGCGTCAGGATGCTCACCAGCGCCCGCGCCCCGGCCTCGTCGAGGTCGGCGAGGTCCGCCGACCCGATCCGCACCGAGCCGGACTGCGGGGACCCGATGCCGGCGATGAGGGCCGCCAGGGTCGATTTGCCCGCACCCGTCGCCCCCACGAGGGCCAGCGAACCGCCGGCCGGGATCGTCAGGCTGACGTCCCGCAGGACCGGTTCGTCGGCGCCCGGATAGGAGAACGTCAGTCCCTCCACCGTCACCGGCTGGGCCTTCGCGTCCGGCCGGACCACGCTCCGGTCGCCGACCAGCCGCTCGCCCGCGGACTCCGAGAGCACCCCGACCAGCCGGGTCAGGCTCGCGCCGGACTTCTGGGCCTCGTCGAAGGTGAACATGATGGCGCCCAGCGGGGTGAAGAGCCGGTGGAAGACCAGGGGCGCCGCCGAGACGTCGCCGAGGGAGGCCGAACCGGTCTCCAGCAGGACGTATCCCACCACGAGGATCAGCACCAGGCCGATGAACTCCGCCCGGTTCTCGCGTCCGACGAAGCGGCCGAAGAGGCGGAAGACGTCGATGCCGATGTCCCGCACCCGCTGCGAGTCGGCGGAGACCTTCTCGCGGAAGTCCGCCTCCAGCCGGTAGGCGCGTACCGTGTCGATGCCGTTCAGACCGCTGATCAGCGCCTGCGCGCGGTCGGCCTGGGCCACCGCGCGCTGCTGGTACAGGGGGGCCGACCGGGGCAGGTACCAGCGCAGGGCCAGCCCGTAGGCGGGCAGCGCACAGGCGCCCGCCAGGCCGAGCCGCCAGTCCAGCCCGAACATCCCGATGGTGGCGATCGCCACCAGCACGCCCGCGGAGAAGACGGTGGGGATGGCGGACCGGATGCCCTTGGACAGGACGGCGACGTCGTCGCCGACCCGGGAGAGCACGTCACCGCGGCCGACCTGCTCCACCCGGGCGCTGGGCATGCCCAGTACGGCCCGCACGGCGCCCTCGCGCAACTGCGCGAGCAGGTCGGCGCCGAGCCGGCCGATCAGGTAGGTCGACAAGGCGGTGGCCGCCGCGCCCAGGAGCGCGGCGGCCACCATCACGGCCCCGATCGGGACCAGGTCCGAGAGCGGACCGCCGTCGGCCACCCCGTCGACCACCCGGCCGACGAGGAGGACCGGGAGCATCTGCAGCGCCGCCCCGACCACCGTGCTGAGGACGGTGGCCGTGGTCAGCCAGGGCATCTCGCGGCAGTGTGCCGCGACCCATCGGGCTGCCTCACGTCCGGTCGTCGTGTGCAGGGTGGCCGGGGCGACGCGCGTTTCCGTGGTGCTCACACCTAGCCGATCGACTTGACGAGCTCGTCGATGGCGTACGGCATGGAGAGCAGGGTGGCCTGGGAGATGGCCGCGCCGGCCGCCGGGCCCTCGCTGTCGAGCACGTACGAGACCTTGTTGTTCTTCGTGACCTTGAGGTTCTTGAAGAGGTCGAAGTTCTTCAGCGCGTCCGTGTCGGCCTTGTCGTTGATGACGAAGACGCGGTCGACGTCGATGAGGTCCATGCGCTCCGGGGACAGCGCGGTGGAGAAGCCGCCCTTCGCGATCTTGTCGATCTCGGTCTGGCCCTTGAAGCCCATGCCGGTCAGGACCTGACCGCGCACGTCCGTCGTGGTGAAGGGGTTGACCGCGTCCTTGTACCAGGACAGGGCGACGGCGGTCTGCTGGGCGAACTCGGGGTGCGCCTTCTTGACCGCGGCCAGCTTGTCGTTGACGCCCTGGATCATCTTCTGACCCTCGTCGGCCTTGCCGAGCGCCTTGGCGATCTGGAGGGCGTTGTCCTGCCAGGGGGCGCTGAACGGCTCCTTCTCGGCCTTGGTGCGGCCGACCACGGGCGCGATCTTCGACAGCTTGTCGTAGGCGGCCTTGTCGACCTCGGAGTACACCGCGATGATCAGGTCCGGCCGCAGGGCCGCGATCTTCTCGTAATTGGGGCCGGAGTCACCGTTGTTCATGATGACGGTGGGCTTGGCGGAGCCCCACTTGTCCTTCACCCAGGGCCACTGGGTGTTGATGTCGGGGGACTTGCCCGCCGGGTTGGGGTACTGGTCGACCATGCCGACCGGCTTGATGCCGAAGGCGAGGACGGACTGGTCGTCGGTGTAGCCGACGGTCACGACCCGCTTGGGCGCGGACTTGACGGTCGTGGACCCGAAGGCGTGCTCCACGGTGACCGGGAAGACGCCCGACGCTGCGGGGGCGACCGCGCCCGTCTCCTTCTCGTCCTTGTCCGACTTCTCGGTGCCGCAGCCCGCGAGGAGGCTTACGCCGATGGCTGCGGCGGACACGGTCGCCGCCAGCCGGTGCCAGGGCTTGGTACGTGTCGTTCGGTCGAGGAGCATCCGGGGTTCCCTTGCTTTCGTGCGTTCTGATGCGACCCCATGTAAGGGCAGGCAAACCTTAGCGCGGGGTAATGAGGTAAGCCTAGCCTAAGTTGAGGTCTCCGGCTCACCCGCCCGCACTGTGGACGTGCGTCCGGCCGATCGGCACGATCAGCGGCCGGTCCCCCACCGGATCGTCGATCACCATCGCGCGCAACCCGAAGGCCTCTTCCAGCAGTTCGGCCGTCACCACGTCCCGCGGGTGGCCCTGCGCCAGGACCGAACCCGCCTTCATCACGATCAGGTTGTCGCTGTAGCGCGCGGCCAGGTTGAGGTCGTGCAGCACCATGACCACCGTGCGCCCCGCCTCGTGCAGGTCGTCGACCAGGTCCAGGACGTCGACGGCGTGCGCCAGGTCCAGGTAGGTGGTGGGCTCGTCGAGCAGCAGCAGACCGGTCCCCTGAGCCAGGGTCATGGAAATCCACACGCGTTGACGCTGACCGCCCGAGAGCTCGTCGACGGGGCGGTCGGCCAGGTCCTCGACACCGGTCATGGCCAGCGCCCGCGCCACGACGGAGGCGTCGTCCGAGGACCACTGGCGCAGCCAGCTCTGGTGCGGGTGCCGGCCCCGGGCGACCAGGTCGGCCACCGTCAGCCCCTCCGGCGCGACCGGGGACTGGGGCAGCAGGCCGAGCTTCTTGGCCACGTCCCGGGTCCTGAGCCGGGCGATGTCCTCGCCGTCCAGCACGACGGACCCCTTCGTCGGCTTGAGCAGCCGCGAAAGGGTCCGCAGGAGGGTGGACTTGCCGCAGCCGTTCGGGCCGATGATCGTGGTCACGACCCCCTCGGGGATCGTCACGTCCAAGGCGTCGATGACGGTCCGTTCGCCGTACCCGACACTGACCCCCCGGGCCGCCAGGCGCGGCACGGCACCCGCTTCCGTACGGGTCTCGCTGTCGGTCTCGGCGATGAACTGAGCGGCCACGGCTCCCCCTTTATTTAGGCTTGCCTAACCTTTCTACCACCTACCGGCGGTTCGCCCGCACCAGGAGGTAGATGAGGAAGGGGCCGCCGATGGCGGCGGTGACGACGCCGACCGGAAGCGTCACGGGCAGGGCCGTCCGCGCCACCAGGTCCGAACCCAGCAGCAGCAGGGCCCCCACCGCGGCGGAGGCGGTCATCGGGGGCGTCGGCGACTTCGTCAGACGCATCGCCACCTGGGGCGCCACCATCGCGACGAAGGGGACCGGCCCGGCGGCGCTGACCGCCATCCCCGCCAACAGCACGGCGCACAGCAGCAGGACGGCGCGCACCCGCGCGTACCGCACCCCCAGACCCGCGGCCACGTCGTCGCCGAAGTGCAGCGGCTTGAACTGGAAGGCGATGCAGGCCACCACCGCCACCAGGGCGACGGTCCCCCACAGCGCGATCCTGACCTCGTCCCACGACCGGTCGTCCAGGGAGCCGACCAGCCACGCCTGGGCCCGCGCCACGTCCCTGATGTCGGCGCTGACCAGGAGCCAGGTCGTGACCGACTCCATCACCGCGCTCACCGAGATGCCGATCAGGATGAGCCGGAAGCCGTCGACCCCGCGCCGCCAGGCCAGGAAGTAGACCAGCAGGCCGGTGCCCAGGCCGCCGGCGAGCGCCGCGGCGGACAGGCCCACCGAGCTGATCACCGCGGCGGCCGCCCCTCCGGACGCCGTCACCAGCAGCACGGCGACCGCGCTGGCGCCGCCGGTGATGCCCAGGATGTCCGGACTGGCCAGCGGATTGCGGGCGATGGACTGCGTGAGCGCCCCGGAGACCCCGAGCGCCACCCCCACCACCAGGCCGGCGGCGGCCCGGGGCATCCGCAGGTCCATGATCACGAACTCGTCGACCTGCTCGCCCCGGCCGAACAGCGTGGCGACCACCTGCCGCAGGCTGAGCGGGAAGTCCCCCACCGCGATCGACAGGCAGAAGACCAGGAAGACGGCGGCCGCCAGCAGCAGCGTGACCGCCACCATCCTGGGCCGCCATACGAACGACACGCCGCCGACCCGGACGCCGGGCGTCATCTGCGGCTTCACCGCTGTCTCGTTCATGCGCTCTTGAACTTTCCCCGCCACACCATGACCGCGAAGAAGGGGGCGCCCAGGAGAGCGACGAGGATGCCCGCGTCGAGCTCACCCGGGCGCACCACGACGCGCCCCACGATGTCGCAGACCAGGAGGACGACGGCGCCGAGCAGGCCCGCGTACGGCACCAGCCACCGGTAGTCGGGGCCGGCGAGGTACCGGGCCACGTGCGCGACCATCAGGCCCAGGAAGGCGATGGACCCGCAGGCCGCCGTGGCCGCTCCGGCCAGCAGCGTGATGGCGATGATGCCCGCGGTCCGGACCAGCGCGATGTTGACGCCCAGTCCGCGGGCCACGTCGTCGCCGAGGTTGAGGAGGTTGAGGGAGGGCAGGGTGGCCACCGCCAGCAGCAGCCCCGCGCCGACGAAGAAGGTCACCGGCCAGATGATGCGGAAGCCCACCCCGGCCACCGAGCCGGCGTTCCAGAACCGCAGGGCGTTGAGGGCCGCCTTGTCCGACAGCGCGACCGCCGTCGTCATCGCCGCGAGGAACACGGTGACGCCCTGGCCGGCGAGCGCGAGGGTGAGCGGGTTCCCGGCGCCGCGGCCGATGCTGGAGAGCCCGAAGACGACGACCCCCGCCGTCGCGGCGCCCAGGAAGGCGAACCAGACGTACTGGTAGGGGCTGGTGAGCCCGAACAGGGAGATCGCCGTCACCACGGCGAAGGAGGCGCCCGTGTTCACGCCGAGCAGGCCGGTGTCCGCGATGGGGTTGCGCGTGAACCCCTGGATCAGTGCGCCGCCGACGCCCAGGGCGATGCCGGCGACGATCGCGAGCACCGTCCGGGGCACCCGGACGGTCTGCACGATGAGCCGGATGTCGGTGAGCCGCTGGTCCGGCTCCGGGCCCGCGACCAGGCCGTGCCACACCTCGGCGGGGCTCAACGCCCGCGCGCCGACGGCGAGGGAGGCCATCGCGGCCACCACCAGGACCGCCGTCACGGCGGCCAACCCCACTATCCGCCGCCGCCGGGCCACCAGGACCCTGGTGAGCGGCGGGCGTTCCACTGTCGTCGTGCCCATGTCGGCCTACGCTATCCCTCGCTGACACCGTGCCGTGCCGGAGCACTGCGCCGTCGGACGGGCCGCCGGGCGGTCCGGTCCGCGGGGCACGGAGGTCCCTCTCTGTGAAGTGCCGCGAGCACGACCGCACCCGCCGCGCATCGGATGCGCGGCGGGCCCGGTCGTGCTCCTGTCGCCGTCGTGCTACGCCTGGCTCACGTGGCCGGCCACCGGACGGGCCTCGTCGGCCGCGGCCCTGGCGGTGCGGTCGAGGATCGAGTCGAGGATCTCGCCGACGCGTATGGCGGTGTTGGAGAGCAGGGAGGAGGTGATGCCGTGGGTGTGCTCGGTACCGCCCTGGAGGTAGATGCCGCAGTGCAGTTCGGGGTCGGTGGTCACGCGGTAGTCGCGCTCGACCCGGACCCGGCCCTGGTCGTCGCGGTGGCACTGGCGCGCCACCTCGCCGAGCAGGCCGAGGCCGTCGGCCTGCAGGTAGCCGGTGGCGCACACGACGACGTCGGCGTCCAGCACGCTCTCCTCGCCGGTGACGAGGGAGGTGACGGTGGCGCGGACCCCGTCGGGCGTCTCCGAGACCCCGGTCAGGCGCGAGATGTTGATGAACCGCAGCCGCTCGTTGCCGAGCACCTTCTCCTGGTACGCCTGGCGGTACAGGTCGTCGATGAGGTCGATGTCCACCACGGAGTAGTTGGTGTTGCCGTGGTAGCCCATCAGCCGCCGCTTGATGTCCTCCGGCGCGGTGAAGTACTCGTCCACGGCCTGGGGGTCGAAGATGCGGTTGGCGAAGCTGCTGTCGTCCGCCGGGCTGTAGCCGTAGCGGGAGAAGACCGCGCAGATCTCGGCCTGGGGGAAGCGGCGGTGCAGGTAGGCGACGTTCTCGGCGGCGCTCTGACCGGCGCCCACCACGATGAAGCGCCGGGGCTCGGAGCCGTCGAGCCCGTCCACCTTCGCGAGCAGGTCGGAGTTGTGCCAGACCCGGTCGGTGCGCTCGACGCCCTCCGGCATGACGGCGCGCAGGCCGGTGCCGATGACGAGGTTGCGGGCGCGGTGGACGACCACCTCGTCGCCGGAGCGCGAGGTCACGTCGAGGTATTCCACCACGCCGTCGCGGAGGACGGGCTCGACGGAGACGACCTGGTGGCCGTACGAGACCATGTCGTCGACCTTGGCCGCGGCCCACTCGAAGTAGTCGTGGAACTCGACCCGGAGCGGGAAGAGGTTCTTGTGGTTGACGAAGTCGATCAGGCGGTCCTTGCTCTGCAGGTACCGCAGGAAGCTGTACTCGCTGGACGGGTTCCGGAGCGTCACCAGGTCCTTCAGGAAGGACACCTGCATCGTCGCGTCGTCGATGAGCATGCCGCGGTGCCACCCGAAGCTGGGCTGCTGCTCGAAGAAGTGGGCCGTCACGGCCTCGTGCCTTCCGACGCGCGCATTGTGCTCGGTGAGCGCGATCGCCATGGCGACGTTCGACGGGCCGAAGCCGATACCGATCAGGTCGTGGATCAGTGGTGCGTCGCCAGGAAGAGCCTGAGACATGTCACTCCCATTCGTGCGGGGACAGCCGCCAGCCAGGCGTCCTGTCGGGGTGGGGAAAAGGGGGAGTCCAGGCACGCCGGTGACCGGCAGGCCGAGTGGAACTTAGGTAAAGCTAACCTGATCCAGCCAGGCTGTCGACCAGGCAAAGCAGACATATCGCCACACCGTCGGTCAATTGAGCCCGGAATCGGGGTCGTTGCATCGTTAGGTAAGGCTTGCTTTACTTGATCCTGCTCATTCGCTCTTCTGAGGAGGAACCCCGATGCGGGTCGTCATGTTCGGTTATCAGACCTGGGGCCACCGCACCCTCAAGGCGCTGCTGGAGTCCTCGCACGAGGTCGTGATGGTCGTGACGCACCCCAAGAGCGAGCACGCCTACGAGAAGATCTGGAGCGATTCCGTAGCCGACCTCGCCGAGGAGCACGGCGTCCCGGTCGTCATCCGCAACCGCCCCGACGACGAGGAACTGTTCCAGCGGCTCAAGGAGGCCGACCCGGACATCATCGTCGCCAACAACTGGCGCACCTGGATACCGCCGCGCATCTACACCCTGCCGCGCCACGGCACCCTGAACGTCCACGACTCCCTGCTGCCCAAGTACGCCGGCTTCTCCCCGCTCATCTGGGCCCTCATCAACGGCGAGTCCGAGGTGGGCGTCACGGCGCACATGATGGACGAGGTCCTGGACGCGGGCGACATCGTGGACCAGCGCGCGGTCCCGGTGGGCCCCGCGGACACCGCGACCGACCTCTTCCACAAGACGGTCGACCTCATCGCCCCGGTCACCATCGGCGCCCTGGACCGGATCGCCGCCGGCGAGACCGAGTTCACCCGGCAGGACCGCTCGCAGGCCAGCTTCTTCCACAAGCGGGCCGAGGAGGACATCCGGATCAACTGGGAATGGCCCGCCGAGGTCCTGGAGCGCCTGGTGCGCGCCCAGTCCGCGCCGTACCCGGCCGCCTTCACCTTCCACAAGGGCAAGCGCCTGGAGGTGCTGGCCGCGGTCGTCTCCGAAGGCGTCTACGGGGGCACCCCCGGCCGCATCTTCTACCGCGAGGGCGAGGGCGTGGTGATCGTCGCCGGCGCCGACGCCCGGACCGGCCGCAACCACGGCCTGGCCATCACCCGGGTCCGCACCGAGGACGGCCGCGAGCTCGGCGCCGCCGAGTACTTCACCTCCATGGGCGGGTACCTGACCGGCCGCGCCTGACCCGGCCCGCGGTTCCCGCACCACCGGTCCCCGCCCCGCTCCGGACGGTCCCCGGCAGGGCGGTGCGTACCGCCGCGCACGTCGACGACCTGCGCGGCGGTACGGTCCGTCCCGCTACTCCCCCGCCTCGTCCTTCTTCTTGCCGGCCGCGGCCAGGGTGCCGCCCAGCAGGGCCGCGCCCAGCGGCCACTCGCGCATGTGCACGGGCAGGGTCACGGCGTGGCCGCCGACCCGCAGGAGCAGCCCCGACTCCACCAGCCCCCGGGCCGCGGCGGCCCGCTCCGGGTCCGCGGTCAGCTCGGTCCAGGCAGGGCCCGCGAGGCCCTGGAGGAAGACCTCGATCACGGTCGGGTCGGCCAGGATCGTCTCGCCGGCGGACTCGGGCCGCTGGTCGACCACCGACAGGAAGCCCGGACCCCGCCGGAAGTAGAGCAGCCCGAAGCTGTCGGCCGACCGCCAGCCGGCGGCCGGCGCCCGGCACGGCTGCTGCACGGTGACGCGCTCCGGGGCCGGCAGGTGGTCGAGCCGGCCGACCAGACCCAGCCGGTCCGCGCCCAGGGTCAGCGCCCAGCTCACCCGGGCACCGATCGAGGCGCACTCCCGCAGCAGCGCCACCACCCGCACGATCACCTCGTCCGGGAGCGCCGAGAGGTCGACGGTCCGGGCCAGCCGGACCCCGGCGACCGGCACCCGGCCCAGCAGGGCCGCCAGTTCGGCCGGCGCGGGCAGGGCCTCCCACTCGGCGCCCAGGGTCAGGGTCGTGGACCCCGGTCGGCCGCCGGCCGGGGCGGGCGCCTGCGCCGTGCCCCGCTCCCGCAGCTCCGCGATGTCCATCAGCGCGCTCACGCCCATGCCGCCACCTCCTTGCCGCCGACCAGCTTGCGGCGGTACGGGTCCACTTCGAGTGCCACGCTCACGTACCGGCCGTCGTCCTCGAAGGCCAGCCCCCGGTCGACGAAGTACCGCAGGATCTCCTCGAGTTCCGCCTCCCCGACCACGTGCCCCTCGGCCGCCAGCCGGCGCCGGATGCCCTCGCGGGCGGCGCACTGGAACATCCCGAGGTACACGTTGCTGCGCACCTCGTCGAGCACGATGTCCTCCTCGGGCCAACTGGCCCGGCGGTCCTCGATCACCACCCGGCCGCGCTCGTCGGTCCAGTAGGACAGCAGGCTCTTCGGGTACGCCCTGGCCCATTCCTCGGCCGCCTGCTTCAGCTCGTCCTCGACGGCCCCGGAAATCCCCTGGACGCTGGTGTCGAAGAAGAAGACGAGGTCGTACAGCTCGTTCCGCGGCACCTGGTAGATGTAGTCGTAGATCTCCGACGGCCGGCGGAACATGAACCCCTGGGTGGGGTCCTCGAAATGCGGGCTGAACCGCTCCAGCGCGATGCGCCAGGCGCCGGTCGGCGGTTGCAGGTGTTCCAGCGCGGCGAACTTCCCGAGCATGCCCCGGTAGTCCTCCGCGGTCTCCCCCGGGAATCCGTACAGGATGTTCCAGGTGACGTTCAGACCGAGGTCCTGGCCGTCGCGCAGCATGCGGACGTTGTGCGCGCCGCTGACGCCCTTGTCCATGAGCTTGAGGACGTGACTGCTCAGGCTCTCGATGCCGGGCTGTACGTAGAGGACGTTCGCCTCCTTCAGTTTGCCCAGCTGCGCCTTGGTCATGTTGGACTTGATCTCGTAGTGGATCCGGAGGTCGCAGTCCAGGGCGGCGATTTCCGGCATCGCGGTGTTCAGGTACTTCATGTCGAGGATGTTGTCGACCATGACCAGGTCGAGGACCTGGTACTTCTGCGCGATGTCGTTGACCTCCTGGGCGATGCGGCCGGGCGCCTTGCTGCGGAAGTCGATGTTCGACCCGTTCAGGCCGCAGAAGGTGCACTGGTGCGCCTCGCCCCACCAACAGCCGCGGGAGGTCTCCAGCACCGCCATCGGGCGGACGTGGTGGCGGATCGGGGACTTCGCCAGCTGGGCGAAGAAGTTGTCGTAGTCGGGCGCGGGCACCGCGGCGAACGGCAGCGCCCCCTTGGCCGGCTCGTTGACCACGGTCCGCCCGTCCGCGTCCCGCCAGCTCAGCCCCGGTACGTCGGCCGGACTGCCGCCCTTGCGCAGGCGGTTGAGGAGGGCGGGCAGGGCCCGCTCGCCCTCGCCGCTGACCACGAAGTCCAGCTGCGGGAAGTTCCGGTGCAGCGCGGGACCCTGGGCGCCGTCGCAGTTGCTGCCGCCGATGACCGTGCGGATGCCCGGGACGAGCTTCTTCAGCTCCTTGGCGAGCGCCAGCGAGGGCACGTTCTGCATGAAGGTGGTGGTGAACCCGACCACGTCCGGCGGATCGGCGGCTATTTCGGCCGCGAGGGCCCGGATGAATCCCGGGGCGTGTTTCTGCATTTCCACCGGAAGCGTCGGGTCCACGTCCCGGTCCGTGAGGAACCGGGCGTATTCCTCGGCCTGGTACCCGTCGATGTCGTACAGCGCGGAGGTGAAGACCCAGTCACCCACTCCGTGGAATACCTGATCCGCCGTGTCGCCGTACACCTGGGGCGTGATCGCGCCGTCGGTCTCGCGCATCAGCCATTCCGCCCAGCGGAGGTTGGCGTACAGTTCGTCGACCTGCCAGCCGGCGGCCTGTCTGGTGACGCAGGGCCCCAGGATTCCGAGCGCGCTGGAGGGAGTGTCGAGTCCTTGCCATGGCATGGCAATCATCAGGATTCTCACAGGATGCCTACCCTAGAATTGCTCTCGCTTACGTGGTGACGTGGCCGATAAACTGCCCCGAGATTACTCGGATCAAGCCAGTCCGGAAGATGCCGGGAAGGCCCCGGGAGAAGAATCGACCAGCGGTCCAGCGGCGGTCCGGGAATTTCAGAACCGCATTCCACGCGCCCACTGCCCGAGCGCTGCCAGGAGCATGTCGTGGGCCTCCGGGGCGCCCACCGAGACGCGTACGCCCTGCCCCTGGACGGCCCGTACCCGCACCCCGGCCGCGGCGGCGGCCCGACCGAAGGACGCGGCGTGCGAGGGGATCGGCAGCCACAGGAAGTTGGCCTGCGAGGGCAGCACGGGCAGTCCCAGCTCCCGTAGCCGCAGCGCCAGTTCGGACCGGGCGGCGGCCACGGACGCGAGCCGGCCCCGCAGTTCGGCGCCGTTGCCCAGCGAGAGGATCGCGGCGTGCTCCGCCAGCCGGGTCACCCCGAAGGGGATCGCCGTCTTGCGTACGGTGGCCATGACCTCGCGGGGTCCGGCGGCATAGCCCACCCGCAGCCCCGCCAGGCCGTAGGCCTTGGAGAAGGTCCGCAGCACCACGGTCCGCCCCGCCGGGCGGAGCACGTCCGGCAGCCCCGGCGGATCGCCGCAGCGCTCGAACTCCACGTAGGCCTCGTCGAGGACGGTGACCACGTGCTCCGGCAGGGAGCGTAGGAAGGCGTGCAGCCGCTCCCGCTCGATGACGGTGCCGGTGGGGTTGTGCGGGGAGCAGAGGATGACGACCTTGGTGCGGCCGGTCACCCGCGCGGCGAGCGCGTCGAGGTCGTGGTGGCCGGAGCCGGTCAGCGGCACGGTCACGCTGGTGGCGCCGGCGACGGCGACCAGCAGCGGGTAGGCGTCGAAGCCCGGCCAGGCGTAGACGACCTCGTCGCCGGGGCCGCACAGGGCGAGCAGGATCTGCTGGAGGACGCCCGCGCTGCCCGGGCCGACGGCCACCTGGTCCGGGGCCACCCGCAGGTGTCCGGCCACCGCTTCGGTGAGCTCCCGGGCGGTCGGGTCGGGGTAGCGGCCCAGCCGCGGCAGTTCGCTCTGGACGCCGGCGAGCACGGACGGCAGCGGCGGCAGGGCCAGTTCGTTGCTGGACAGGTCGTGGGCGGCGCGCGGGCCGGAGCCGGCCCGCGCCGACTCCTCGGCCCGGTAGGCCGTCAGGTCCGCCAGCGTGCCGCGTTCGGCGTAGGTCGTGTGCGTCATCGGGCGGCCTTCTCCTGGTGCAGGGCGAGCAGGGCGAGCAGCGTCTCGTGGACGGGGGCGGCCAGCCCGGCCCGGCCGGCCAGCCGCACCACGGCGCCGGTCCAGGCGTCCAGTTCGGAGGGCCGGCCCGCGAGCACGTCGCGTTGCAGGGAGGAGGTGGCGTCGGGCGCCTGCCGGTCCATCAGCTCCACCGCCCGCTCCACGGCGTCCGCGGGCAGGCCGATCCCGAGCTTCAGCGCGGTCTCGTACACCTCCCGCATCCCGGCGATCAGCAGGTTCCGGGTGCCGGGGCGGGAGCGGAGCTCGCCGATGGTGGCGCCGGTGGCCGCGCCCACGCTGCCGATGGGTGCCACCAGCAGGAACTTCCCCCACAGCTCGGCCCGGACGTCGGTGGGCTCGGGCACGCCGACCCCGGCGTCCCGCAGGGCCGCGCGCAGCCGCTCGACCCGCTCGCTGGTACCGCTGTCCCACTCCGCGAAGGCCAGCGCGCCGGGCGGACCCACGTGCCGGATCCGGCCGGGTCCCTCCGTCGCCGCGACCACCCGGACCAGGCCCGGGAGCACCCGGTCGCGGCCGAGGGCGGCGGCCACCTGCTCGGGGGCCTCCACGCCGTTCTGCACGGTGACCACGGCCGTGGCCGGGCCGATCAGCGGGCCGATCCCGTCGAGGGCCGCGGCCAGCTGCGAGGTCTTGACGCAGAGCAGGACGTGGTCGACCGGTCCGAGCTCCCCCGGGTCGTCCGAGGCCCGCACCGCGGGCACCGACCAGCCGCCGGCGCCGTCGGCGACGTGCAGCCCGTCCGTGCGCAGGGCCTCGAGCCCGGCGCCCCGGGCCAGGAAGCGGACGTCGTGGCCGGCGGCGGCGAGCCGGCCGCCGAAGTATCCGCCCACCGCGCCGGCCCCGACCACCGCGACGGCCGGGCCCTTGCCGCCGCTCATCGGGGCAGCCTCCGGCCGACGCGGACGGGCAGGGCGACCAGGCCCCGGCTGAGCGAGCTGTCGCTGACCCACTCGATCTCGTCCTCGGGCACCGCGAGCGCCAGCCCGGGCAGCCGGCGCAGCAGGGTCGAGAAGGCGATCTGCCCCTGGAGCCGGGCCAGCGGGGCACCGATGCAGAAGTGCGCGCCGTGCCCGAAGGCCAGGTGGCGGTTGGGCGAGCGGGTGACGTCGAAGCGGTCCGGGTCCTCGTACACGTCCGGGTCGTGGCCCGCGGCGTTGAGCGAGAGGTGGACGAAGCTGCCCTTGGGGATGTCCACCCCGGCCAGGTGCATGTCCTCGGCGGCGGTGCGCAGCGAGGCCCAGCCGGCCGACCCCTCGATGCGCAGGATCTCCTCGATCGCGGTGGGGATCGTGGCCGGGTCCTGGCGGAGCAGGGCCAGTTGCTCGGGGTGGCGCAGCAGCAGCGAGGTGCCGTTGCCGATCATGTTGGCCACCGTCTTGTGCCCGGCGATGATCAGCAGGAGGAGCGTGGACAGCAGCTCCTGGTCGCTGTACGAGCCCTCGTCCCGGGCCCGGATGATCATGCTGAGGAGGTCGTCCCGCAGGTCCTTGCGGCGCTCGGCCGCCAGCGCGGTGAAGTACGCCGAGAACTCCTCGCCGGCCGCCTTGAGTTCACCGTCCCCGGTGCACGGGCCCTGGCTCAGGACGTGGCTCCACCGCAGGAACAGCGGCCGGTCCTCGACCGGGATGCCCAGGTACTCGCAGATGACGGTGAGCGGCAGCGGCAGCGCGAACTCGGTCAGCAGGTCGACCTCGCCGGAGTCCGGGAAGCCGTCGATGAGGTCGTCGACGATCTCCTGGATGCGCGGCGCGAGCCGGGCAACCGTGCCGGGCAGGAAGGCCCGGCGGATCGGCTCCTTGAGCCGGGTGTGCCGGGGCCCGTCGGCGAAGCCGAGGTTGCCGGCCACCAGCAGGCTGTTGTCGACGACCTTCTCCCGGAACTCCTCGGGAAGGTTCTCGACCTGCTTGGAGAGCCGCGCGTCGCCCAGGGCCTCCTCGACGACCTTGTTCGAGAGCACCGCGTACGCCTGGGCGCCGGGCGGGACGTTGATGCGGTGCACCGGGCACTGCGACCGCAGTTCGGCGGTGCGCGGGTGCGGGTCGGGCCCGGGGGTGGTGAAGTACTCGGTGGGTATGACGTCCGAGTCGGTGGTCATGACCTCTGGCATCGCGGTCACCGCTCCCGCGGTTCGCCGCTGCCGCCGGCCACCGCCGGGATGATCCAGATGACGTCGTCCTCCGAGACGGGCGTGTCGATGCCCTCCAGGTCCCGGATGTCGTCGTCGTTGCGGTAGACGTTCACGTACCGCTTCACGGCGCCCTTGTCGTCCATGAGCCGGTCGAGGGAGCCCGGACAGTCCGCGTCCAGTCCGAAAAGCACCTCGCGGACGCTCTCGCCGTCGACCGGGACCTTCTTGCCGCAGCCCAGGGCGAGGAAAGCCGAGGGGAGTTTGACGTCGGCCATTTCTCATACCTCCACGTTGAATTCGTCACGGATCGTCGACGGAATGCTGATGGAAAGCCGTTCGCATTCCTCGGGACCGGGCCGCCAGCCCGCCACCTGGTGGGCGATCTCGCCCTCGCTCTGATGGACGTACCAGATCACGTTCACGGGCCAGGAGGACTGGCGGAAGAGGTAGTCGTCCATCTGCGTGGGGTGCGCGCTCAGCTTCTGGAACCGCTCGCGCGGGGGGCCGATCTCGTGCCAGTTCGGGTGCGAGTGGATGGATCCCATCAGGTCCAGGCCCTTCTCGGACTGGCGCATGATGGCCCGCAGGACGCCCTTGTCGTCGGACCAGAACCCGCGCTTCGGGTTCCGGTACACGTCGCCGAACCGGGGGGCGATCGCGTGTTCGAACTCGGAGATGACGCTCTCGTCGCTGTCGCGGACGTTGGGCACGAACTCGATCTCGCTGATCGTGATCTCGCTGCCGTCGGACTGCCCGAAGAGCAGGCCCGAGGCGCGCGGGAGGTGATGGGGCACCCCCTCCTCGTCACGGCTGTCGAGGCACTTCTGGTATTCCTGCACGGCGTCGCTGAGGAAACGTCTGGCAGCTTCGGTTTCGAATCGGATGGTCCCCGGCATCTCGCCGAACAGACCCGTGTCGACTTCTGTCACCTCTGGCCCACCTTCCGTTCACCTTGCCTTGCGCCTCAAAGGGCTGGAAACAAGGCTGTGACACGGTTCTCGAAGGAATCTCAAGGTCACCTGGAGGGGGCGTCGAGCGGGCGTGGGGAGCGGGTGGATCCCGGCCCGGCGGTGCGCCGGGCCGGGGCCGGATCCCGCCGGCGGAGGGCTTTCAGTAGTGGCTGTTCATCGCCGCCCGCACCTCGGCGAGGGTGGCGTCGGCCACCGCGCGCGCCCGCTCGTTGCCCTCCCGCAGCGTCTGCCGCAGGAAGCCGCGGTCCTGCGCGTACTCGGTCCGGCGGGCCCGGATCGGGGCGAGGAAGTCGTTGACCGACTCGGTCACCGTCTTCTTCAGCGCGGCGGCGCCCGCGGCGCCGATCTCCTCGGCGATCTCCTGCGGGTCCCGGCCCTGGCAGAGCGCCGCCAGCAGCAGCAGCGAGGACACCTCGGGCCGGCCGGCCGGGTCGTAGGTGATGTGCCGCTCGGCGTCGGTCTTGGCGCCCTTGAGGAGCTTGGCGGTCTCGTCGGCGGTGGCCGCCAGGGCGATGGCGTTGCCCCGGCTCTTGCTCATCTTGGTGCCGTCGGTGCCGAGCAGCAGCGGCGCGCTGGAGAGCAGCGCGTCGGGCTGGGGGAAGACCGTGGCGCCGTTGCCGTAGCGGTCGTTGAAGCGGCGGGCGATGGTGCGGGTCAGCTCGAGGTGCGGCAGCTGGTCCTGGCCGACCGGGACCAGGTTGCCCTTGCAGAAGAGGATGTCGGCGGCCTGGTGGACGGGGTAGGTGAACATCAGGCCGCTGACCGCGGACTGCCGCGAGTGCGCGATCTCGTCCTTGACGGTGGGGTTGCGGTTGAGTTCGGCCACCGAGACGAGGCTGAGGAAGGGCAGCATCAGCTGGTTGAGGGCCGGTACGGCGCTGTGCGTGAAGATCGTGCTGCGCGCCGGGTCCACGCCGATCGCCAGGTAGTCCAGGACCAGGTCCTCGACGTGCTCGGTGAGGTTGTCCGCCACGTCGCGGTCGGTCAGCACCTGGTAGTCCGCGATGATCACGAACATCTCCACGCCCAGGTCCTGGAGGCGGACGCGGTTGTGCAGGGTGCCGAAGTAGTGCCCCAGGTGCAGCCGGCCGGTGGGGCGGTCGCCGGTCAGGACGCGGAACTGCGAGGGGTCCTTGCGGATCAGTTCCTCCAGCACCGCGCTGCGGGCCTGCGCCGCAGACGCGCCGATCGCGTCGACGGGGGCCTCGGGGCTCTCGGTCAGGGGGGTGGTGTTCAACGAAGTCTCCTGGTGGTCGGTCCGGCCGTCAGAGGTGGCCCGAACCCGTGATTCCCAGGTACTCCGAGGGGCCATCCGTCCGAACGGCCCGGTCATGCACAAAGGGTGGCCGCTCCTAACCGGAGCGCCACCAGCTGAGACATGACGAACGATGCATGCCCCGATCATAGGCTCGGCGGACCGGAGCCGGGGTGGAGTACGGCTCGAACGGGCCCGGCGCGTCGGGCCCCGCCGCGCGCCCCGGCCGGCCCCGGAGGCCGTCCGGGGCCTACCGGCTCCAGACCCCGGCGATCTCCGCGGTGGCGGCCAGGGTCGCCACCAGCGCCAGAGAATGACGCAAAACCATCGGCGTGTACGCGGCCGGCACCCCCGCGACCGCGTCGGAGGGCACGACCACGGTGTAGCCGAGGTTGACCGCGTCGAAGACGGTGTTGGGGATCGCCACGTTCGCCGAGACCCCGCTGACGACGAGCGTGCGGCAGCCGAGGTTGCGCAGCAGCGGGTCGAGGTCGGTGCCGGCCATCGGCGAGAGCCCGTGCAGCCGCCGCACCACGAGGTCTTCGGGGGCGACGGTGACCGGCTCGGCGAGCTCCACGGCCGGGGTGCCGACCAGTTGCTGGACCGGCAGCCGCCCGGCCGCCCGGAAGAGGCGGGCGTTGGCGTTGGCACCCCGGCCGTCCGGGCGCCGCTCGGCGACCGCGTGCACGACCTGGACCCCGGCGGCGTGCGCGGCTTCGACCAGGGCGCCGACCCTGGCCAGCGCGCCCGAGTCGCGGGCCTCCTTGGCCAGCTCGGGCAGGGCGCTGTCCGTGCCCACCACGCCCTGCTGGCACTCCACGGTCAGCAGGACCGTGGTCGCCGGGTCGAGCAGGCCGGCCAGTCGGTCCTGCCGGTCGGCCGCGGGCCGGTCGTGCGGTGCCATGGCGCCCCCTGGAACGCGTCGACGGGTCCGCACCGGGCGTTGCGCGGCGCGGGCGGAGCCCTCATGCTTCCTGACACACAGTCAGATGTGAAGGGGCGGAGGCCTGATGGACACCACACAGCGGCGCGGCCGGCGGATCATGATGTCCGCCGAGGAGCTGGACGCGTTCCTCGGCGAGCAGCGCACCTGCCGGGTGGCCACCGTCGCCGCGGACGGCCGGCCGCACGTGGGCGCCCTCTGGTTCGCCTGGGACGGGACGGCCCTGTGGCTGTACTCGATCACCCGCAGCCGGCGCTGGGCCCAGCTGCGCAAGGACCCGCGGATCTCGGTGGTGGTGGACGCCGGCGAGGACTACGGCGAGCTGCGCGGGGCGGAGCTGTCCGGCGCCGTGGAGTTCGTCGGCGAGGCGCCCCGCACGGGTGAGCCCTGCCCCGAACTGGCCGTCCCCGAGCGGATCTTCGCGGCCAAGAACTTCGGTCTCGACGCGATGCCGCACGACGGCCGACACGCCTGGCTGCGGCTGGTCCCGGAGTCGATCGTCACCTGGGACTTCGCCAAGATCTGAGGCCGCGGCGGCGCGGGTCACACCGCGGCGTGCCGCGCCCCCGAGGCCTGCAGCGCCGCCACCGCCGCCCGGACGGAGGGCCGCCGCCCGGCGTCCGAGCGCCACACCACGTAGATGTGCCGCCGTACGTTCTCGCGTACCGGCAGCAGCCGGACGCCCGGCGGCACCGGCCCGCGCCCGAGCCGCGGGGTGATGCACACCCCCAGCCCGGCCGCCACGAAGGCGAGCTGGGTCTGGTGCTCCTCGGCGATGTGCCGGATCCGGGGCTCGATGCCCTCCCCGCGCAGGGTGAAGACCAGCCACTCGTAGCAGAACTGCCCCTCGTTCCAGGAGATCCAGTCCTCCCCGCCGAAGTCGGCCAGGTCCACCGCGCCGGCCCCGGCCAGCGGGTGCCCGGCGGGCACCGCCACGTCCACCGCGTCGTCGAGCAGGGCCGCCCGGACCAGCTCCCCCGGGACCGGCATCCGCTTGTTGTACCAGTCGATGCCCACGGCCAGGTCGAGGTCGCCGCGGACCACCGCGAGCAGGCTCTCCTCGGGCTCCATCTCCCGGGTCCGCACGCGCAGTTCGGGGTGGTCGACGCGCAGCTGGGCCAGCGCCACCGGGAACAGCCCGCGCAGCGCCGTCGGGAAGGCCGCGATCCGCAGCTCGCCCACCGCCCGGCCGCGCTGCGCCTCCACGTCCGCCTGGGCCAGCTCGACCTGGGAGATGATCCGCGCCGCGTGGTCGGCCAGCAGCCGGCCCGCGTCGGTCAGCCGCACCCCCCGGCCGCTCTTGGCCAGCAGCGGCTGCCCCACCTCGCGTTCGAGCTTGGCCATCTGCTGCGAGACCGCCGAGGTCGTGACGTGCAGTCCGTCGGCGGCGCCGCTGACCGAGCCGTGCCGGGCGAGGGCGTCGAGGGTGCGCAGGCGCTCCAGGTTCAACATGTAAGCGATGCTACGCGGTCAGGTGGAGGTTTTCTCGCTTGTCCTAAGACGTTCTCGGGCGGCAAGGTGGCTTCATGAGCGCACCCGCAACCCCCTCCCCCACCACTCCCGCCACCCCCGCCGCCGCCGTCCCCACGGCCGCCGCCACCCCGCGCCGGCTGCTCGACTGGCGCGTCCGGTTCGCCGCGCTCTCGGTCGTCTGGGGGTTCAGCTTCCTCTTCATGAAGGTCGGCACCGAGGCCTACGCCCCGCTCCAGGTCTCCTTCGGGCGGGTGCTCTGCGGCAGTGCGGTGCTGCTGGCGGCGCTGGCCTGGCGCCGGGAGCGGCTGCCCCGCGGCCGGCGCACCTGGCTGCATCTGACGGTGGCGGCCGTGCTGCTCAACTCGCTGCCGTTCACGCTCTTCGCGTACTCCGAGCTGACCATCCCCTCCAGCCTGGCGGGCATCTGCAACGCCACCTCACCGCTGTGGGGCATGGTCCTGTCACTGGTCGCGCTCTCCGAGGACCGGCCCTCCCGGCGCCGGGTCGCCGGCCTCGGCATCGGCTTCCTCGGGGTGCTGACCGTCCTGGGCGCCTGGCAGGGCTTCTCGGGCCTGGACGCCAAGGGCACCGCGCTCGCCCTGCTGGCCGCGCTCAGCTACCCCGTCGGCTGGATCTACGTCCGCCGGACGCTGGCCGGGGCCGAGGGCTCCCCGCTGGCCATGACCGGCGCCCAGCTGCTGCTGGCCACCGTCCAGTTGGGCGTCCTGATCCCCTTCTTCACCCCGGCGCCCGGCGGCTTCGCCCTGTGGCCCACCCTCTCGGTGGTCGCCCTCGGCGCCCTGGGCACCGGCTACGCGCTCCAGGCCCAGTACCGCCTGGTCGGGGAGATCGGCCCGACCACCGCTCAGATGGTCACCTACTTCATTCCGGTGATCGCCACCGCCGCGGGCGTCCTCGTACTCGGCGAGGAGCTGCACTGGAACACCCCGGTGGGCGCGGTGATCGTGCTGGTCGGCGCCGCCCTGACGCAGAGCCGCCCGCGCCGGCGGCCGTGAATTCGGATGCGCGACTCCAGGCGATGGGGCTATTCTCCTAGCACAAACGCCAGTATGCACTAGTACAATGGAGTTCGCCCATGGACGCCGCCGCCTCCTACGCACCCACCGAACGCACCGTGCCGAGCCGTTCGCGCGAGCGCGCCGCGTACGACCGCGAGACGGTGCACTCGATCCTCGACGCGGGCTACCTCTGCCACCTGGGCTTCGTCCGGGACGGCGCGCCCGTGGTGCTGCCCACCCTGTACGGCCGGGTGGGCGAGACCCTGTACGTGCACGGCTCCACGGGCTCCCGCCCGGCGCGCCTGGCCGGCGGGGCGGAGCCGGGGCTGCCGGTCTGCCTCACGGTGACCCACGTGGACGGCCTGGTACTGGCCCGGTCGGCCTTCCACCACTCCATGAACTACCGCTCGGTGGTGGTGCACGGCACCGCCTACCCGGTCACCGACGAGGCCGAGCGGCGCACCGCCCTGGACGCGCTGGTGGACCACGGCATCCCGGGCCGGTCGGCCGACTCCCGCCCGGCCAACGCCAAGGAGCTCGCCGCCACCGCCGTGCTGCGGCTGGACCTCGTCGAGGTGTCCGCGAAGGTCCGTGCCGGCGGCCCCAACGACGACCCCGAGGACCTGGCCCTGCCGTACTGGTCCGGCGTGGTCCCGCTCGCACCCGTCCACGGCGCCCCGGTCCCGGCCGCCGACCTGGACCCCTCGATCGCGGTCCCGGAGTACCTGAGCACGCTCTGAACCGCCCGGCCCGGACGCGCCGCCCCACGGGGGTGGACGGCGCGTCCGGGCCGCGCTCACACCACCGGCGGCCGCCGGGTCTCGCTCACCGTCAGGGCCACCACCGCGGTGAGCAGGAGGGCGGTCCCGCCCACGGTCGCGCCGGTGAGGCGCTCACCGAGCCAGAGCACCGCGATCACGGCCGCGCTCACCGGCTCGATCAGCATGATCACGGAGACCGTGGCGGCCCGCACCCGGGCCGCGCCCGTGAAGTACAGCGCGTACGCCAGCGCCGTCGGCACCGTCGCCACGTACGCCAGCAGCACCAGCACCCGCAGCGGTTGCGCGGTGGCCGGCAGCGCGCCCTCGGCCAGCGCGAGGGGCAGCAGGGCCAGGGCCCCGACCCCGAAGGACCAGGCGGTGGTGACCAGCGGGTCCCCCGCACTGCCGGTCCGGCCGGCCCGCCGGGTGCGCAGGGTCATCGCGGCGTACCCGGCTGCGCTGAGCAGCGCGTACCCGATGCCCGCGGGCCGGACGGCCGCGGCGCCGCTGCCCAGCACCAGGACGCACAGCCCGGCGAGCGCGCCGCCGACCGCGGCCGCGCCGCCCCGGCCCAGCCGCTCGCCCATCCACGCGCGGGCGCCGAGGGCGATCAGCACCGGGCCGGCGCCCAGCGTGGCGACGGTGGCCACGGCCAGTCCGGTGTCGCGGACCGCGGCGAAGTAGGCGGACTGGAAGAGCGTGAACAGCAGACCGGTGACGACCAGGCTGCGGACCGCCGGCCGGGGCCGCGCCGCGGACCCGGCGGCCGGGCGGCGGCGCAGCGCGAGGACGCCCAGCAGCACGGCGAGGCCGCCGGCGCACCGCCAGAAGGACAGCGCCAGCGGCCCGAGGTCACTGGCGCGGTAGAGCAGGGAGGCCGCCGCACCGGCGGTGCCCCAGGCGGCACCGGCGACGACGAGCTGGAGCAGGCTGCGGCCGACCGGCGACAAGGGCCGGACGGGCAGCACGGAGGAAGGCAGGGACAGGTTCTTCGACACGTTCGATCTCCGCGGACGGGAAGGCAGGAGGGCGCCGGGGCGCCGTTACCGGATTCCGTGCGCGGGCAGCGCCGGACCGCCCGGGGGCACACCCCGGGCCGGGTCCACGCCGACGGCCTGCCGGCCGCGAGGGGGAGCCGCCCGCGTTACGCGGTCGGCGGCGAAAGAACGCTCAAGTACATGATCTGCACCCTATGTGGCGCTGGTCTCGCGGTCCAGGGCCGTTTCCGGCACCGCGGCGGCCGGCGTCCCGGGCCCGCCCCCGGCGACCGGCTCGGCCGGGTGCGCGTCCCCGGCGGCCGCGCGGGCGCTCTGGGCGACGAAGGCCCCGCCCAGCACCAGCGCCCCGCCGAGGATCTGGGGACCCGAAAGGTGCTCGCCCAGCAGGATCCAGGCGAAGACGGTGGCGACCACGGCCTCCAGGCAGGCCACCACCCCGGCCACCTGCGGGGAGAGCTTGCGGATCGAGACCACACCGGTGACGTACGCGAAGCAGGTGGCGATCAGCACCACCCAGCCGACCAGCAGCAGCGCGGGCACCTCGGTCCCGGCCACTTCCGCCGAGCCGCCCAGCACGTCCCAGTCCATGCCCCAGGGCCGGGCCACGAAGGTCAGCACGACGGCGGCGACCAGCATGCCGTACACGATCACGCCGAGCGGGTCGGGCGCGTCGGCCTCCTCGGTGCCCTGGTCGGACAGGATGAAGTAGAAGGCCTGGCAGCAGGCGGCCGCCAGACCCAGCAGCACGCCGATCAGGTCCAGGTCGAGCCCGGCCCAGATCTGCACCACGCAGGCGAGCCCGGCCACCGCCAGCGCGGCGCCGGCCGCCGCGGCCCGGGTCACCGGGCGGCGCTGCACGAAGCGGATCCAGCCGAGCAGCAGGGCCGGGCCGAGGTATTCCAGCAGCAGGGCCACGCCCACCGGGATCCGGGAGATGGCGGCGAAGTAGAACGCCTGCACGCCTGCCACGGCCAGCAGGCCGAAGCCGGCCAGCAGCGCGGGCCGGCGCAGCACGAGGTCGCGGTGGCGCCAGGCCAGCGGGGACAGCACGAGGGCCGCCCCGGTCACCCTGATCCAGACCATGTGGAGCGGGTCCAGACCCGCCTCGATCAGCGGCTTCGCCGCGACTCCGGAACTACCGAAGGCAACGGCCGAGACGAGGGCCAGGCCCAGTCCGGCGTTCTTCCCTGACGCTTGCATCGGGCCATCATGACAGCCGGGGTCAGCACCGTCACCAAGAAGACGCCTGTTGAGACGGCGCGGGGAACCGGCGCCCCCGGCCGAGCAGATCTGACAGGTCGTCAGTATTGAATGTTCCGGCCGCCGGGGCTACCTTCCGCGGCACGAACCGACGACAAAGGGGTGGTCGCATGGCCGAAGTCACCGCGGAATCGCGCATCGAGGCGCCCGCCGCGAAGGTCTGGTCCCAGCTGCTCGACTGGGACGCGTACGGCCAGTGGAGCCAGACCCACACCAACTTCCCCCAGGGCGGGCCCGCGGACCTCGCGGTGGGCGCGACCTTCGCGGAGAACATGAAGATGATGGGCTTCCCCGCGGAGGTGGTCTGGACCGTGGAGGCCCTGGAGGCCGAGCGGGTCCTGGCGATCCGCGGCAAGGGCCCGATGGGCGTGGTCGTCGGCACCCGGTACACGCTGGTCCCGGACGGCGCGGCCACGACCGTGCGGATCGACGGCGACTTCACCGGTGCGGCGGTCTCGCTGATGGCGGGGAAGCTCAAGGACTCGGCCACCGCCGCGCTCAACGAGTCGCTGCGCAAGCTGGCCGGCCTGGTGGCCTGAGCGCCGCGCATGCAGGCGGACGCACGACGGCGCCCCGCGGCGAGAGCCACGGGGCGCCGTCCTGTGCGCGGCCGGCGGATCAGTGCTCGTCGGCCAGGATCAGGTAGAGCTTCTTGCGGGCGTCGTTGACCACGGCGAGCGCCTTCTGGCGCTGCTCGGGCGAGCCGGTCTTCCAGACCTGCCCGAAGGCCTCCATCAGGCCGACGCCGGCCTGGCGGACCTCGTTCATCGTGTCCCAGTCGACCCCGCGGCCGGCCTCCTCCCATGGGGCGGGCGAGCCCGCCTCCGCTTCGGTGCGGCCGGCGTCGGTGAGCGTGAACAGCTTCTTGCCGCCCTCGCTCTCGCTGGTGATGAGCCCTTCGTCCTCGAGCATCTGCAGGGTCGGGTAGACCGAGCCCGGGCTGGGCTTCCAGGCCCCGCCGCTGCGCTCGCCGATCTCCTGGATCATCTCGTAGCCGTGCATCGGCCGGTCGGTCAGCAGGGCCAGGATCGACGCGCGGACATCGCCGCGCCTCGCCCGTCCCCGGCCGCCGCCGCGACCGCCTCGTCCACCCCCGAAGGGGCCGCCGAACGGCGGGCCGAAGGGGCCGAAGGCCGCGCGCCGCCCCGGGCCGAAGCCCGGACCGAAGCCGGGCCCGGGCCCGAAGCCCTGGCCGCGGCCACGCGGGTGTCCCTGTCCGTGATCGTGTTCGTGTCCATGAGAACGCATGACAGCGCTCCTTTCGGTGAGAGTATTCGCAACTCAGTCGCGATGGCTCAACGATATATCGGAACCGATCGCTTGGCAAACAACCAGGTCGATGGGCGAATGGCGGCCGCCCGAAGCGCGCGCCGGGCCGTGCGGTGATCTGCTGGGAGGCGACAGGACCGAGAGCTGCGGGAGGGACCGCCCCCATGACCAAGCCCCTGATCGTCATCACCGGTGCCAGCTCGGGCATCGGCGCCGAGACCGCCCGCCTCTTCGCCGCCGAGGGGCACCCCCTGCTGCTCCTCGCCCGCCGCCTGGAGCTGCTGGAGGAGCTGGGCCTGCCGGACGCGCTCTGCCGCAAGGTGGACGTCACCGACCGCGACGCCGTCGCGGCGGCCGTGCGCGAGGCGCAGGAGCGCCACGGGCCCGCCGACGCGATCGTCAACAACGCCGGGGCCATGCTCCTGGGCCGGGTCGCCGACCAGCCGGTGGACGAGTGGGACCGGATGATCGACCTGAACATCAAGGGCGTGCTCTACGGCATCCGCGCCGTGCTGCCCGGCATGCTGGCCCGCGGCGCCGGCACCGTGATCAACATCAGCTCCGTCGCCGGCCGCAAGACCTTCCCCAACCACACGGCGTACGTGGCCACGAAGTTCGCCGTGCACGCCCTGTCGGAGAACCTCCGCGAGGAGGTCGCCGCCTCGGGCGTCCGGGTGGTCACCATCGCCCCCGGCGCCGTGGAGACCGAACTCCTCTCCCACACCTCCGACGAGCGGATCAAGAGCGACTACCGGGCCTGGAAGGAGTCCGCCGGCGGCGCCCTGGCCCCCCGGGCGGTGGCCGAGGCCGTCGCGTACGCCTACCGTCAGCCCCCCGAGGTCACCATCCGGGAGATCGTCCTCGCCGCCACCGGACAGGAGTCCTGACCGCCGGCCGGCATCCGGCACCGCGCCGGCGGGCCGCCCCGCGGGACGATCGGCCCGCCGCCACCGCCCCCTCGCCCCGGGCCACGGCAGGCCTTAGGTCCCCGGCTGCCCGGATCCCAGGCCAGAGTCCCCCGATTGGCCTTGTCGTCCGGGCCCTGCGGCCCCGTACGTTCAAAGCATGCGCATCCGAATCGTCGACGCCTTCACCGACCGGCCCTTCTCGGGCAACCCCGCCGCCGTCCTGGTCCTGGACCAGGACGCCTTCCCCGCCGACGGCTGGCTCCAGCAGGTGGCCCGCGAGATGAACCTCTCCGAGACCGCCTTCACCCACCCGCTGCCCCCCGGCGGCGACGCGGACTGGGCGCTGCGCTGGTTCACCCCCGCCGCCGAGGTCGACATGTGCGGCCACGCCACCCTCGCCACCGCCCACGTCCTGGCCACAACCGGCCGGGCCACCGGCACCGTCCGGTTCACCGCCCGCTGCGGCGTCCTGACCACCGAGGCCGCCGGCGAGGGCCGCTACACCCTCGACTTCCCCACCTCCGAGCTGACCCCGGTCGCCGAACCGCCGGAGCTGGCCGCCGCACTCGGCAGCCCGGTGCACTCGGTCCACGACACCGCCGCGCACATCGGCGACCTGGTCGTGGAGCTGCCCGACGAGCGCGCGGTACGCGAGCTGCGCCCGGACCTCGCTGCGCTGCGCGCGTACGCCAAGCGCGGGATCATCGTCACCGCCCGCGCCGAAGACCCCTCCCGCGGCTACGACTTCGCCTCCCGCGGCTTCTTCCCGGCCGTCGGCATCGAGGAGGACCCGGTCACCGGCAGCGCGCACACCGCCCTCGCTCCCTTCTGGGCCGCCCGGCTGGGCCGCACCGACCTCACCGGCCTCCAGGGCGGGGCCCGTCAGGGCCTGGTCCGGGTCTCCCTCCAGGGCGAGCGCACCCTCCTGACCGGCGACGCGGTCACCGTGCTGGACGGCGAACTGCTGACGGCGCCGTAGCGGGTCAGCGGGTGGGCAGCCAGCCGACGTGCCCGGCGAGCAGCGCGTACCCGACGAAGGCGACGACGTCGAGCAGCGCGTGCGCCGCCACCAGCGGGCCCACCCGCCCCCACCGGCGGTACAGCAGCACGAACACCACGCCCATCACCATGTTGCCGATGAACCCGCCGACGCCCTGGTACAGGTGGTACGAACCGCGCAGCACGGAGCTGGCGACCAGCGCACCGGCCGGGCTCCAGCCGAGCTGACCGAGCCGGCGCAGCAGGTACCCGACCACGATCACCTCCTCCAGCACGGCGTTCTGCAGCGCGGAGAGGATCAGGACCGGGAACTTCCACCACACGTGCGGCAGCGCCTCGGGCACCACCGTCAGGTTGAAGCCGCCGGCCCGGGCCGCCAGGTAGAAGGCCAGCCCGGCGCTGCCGATGCCGGCCGCCACCAGGGCGCCCCGCCCCAGGTCCTGCCACGGCCGGGTGCGGTCGAGGCCGAGGGCCCGCAGCCCGGGTGCGCCCTCGCGGGTCAGCAGGTGGGCCACCAGCAGGACGGGGACCAGCGCGGAGGCGATCCCGAACAGCTGCCAGGCCAGGTCCAGCCAGGGCCGCCCCGGCGCGTGCGAGGCGTTGAGGGTGGCGGCCTGGTCCTTGAGCCCGCCCGGTCTGGTCACCGAGCCGATGAAGCTGATCAGTGCGGACACCCCGCTCGCACCCAGCGACAGGGCCAGCACCAGCAGGGTCTCCGACCTGAGAATGCCCCGCTCAGGTGCCGTTTCACGCAAAGATCCGTCCACCGCTCCCGTCTCCGCCCGCACATTGACTCCGATTCAGCAATCCCGTTCCATCCGCAACTCCGCCCCGCTAAGGTCTCGCCACGCGTACGAAGATCGCCGTGCGCGGCGGGGAGGGCTGCCCTCCCCATACTGCCTGCCCGGCATCTCATCGGGGTTCATGGAGGGGCACGACCAGCATGGGACGTCACAGCCTGCCCGACACCCGGCCCCGTGGCGAGGACCCGCCCGGCGGGACGGACCGGGGCCGCGCCACCCGCCGCACCGTGGTGATCGGCACCGCGCTCGCGCTGGCCGCCGGGACGGTGGCGGTGGCCGCCGCCCAGGGCGCCCTGCCCTTCGCCGCCGACTCCTGCGCGGACCGGGCGGTCCGCCTGCGGGTGGTGGCCAGCCCCGACATCGCGCCGGTGGTCCGGGAGGCCGCCGACCGGGCGCGCGAGCGGCACCTGACCTCCGACGGCCGCTGCCTGGCGGTCCGGGTCACCGCCCGCGACAGCCACGCCGTCGCCCTGGAACTGGGCGCGGGCCGGCGGACCCCGGACTACGACGTGTGGATACCGGACTCCGGGGCCTGGGTGGAGCGCACCCGGCTGCAGCCGGAGTCCACCGCGGTCGCCCCCGTCGCGGGCATCGCGGCCTCCCCCGTCGTGCTGGCCGCCACACCCGCCGCCGCGAGCGGGCTGGGCTGGCCGAAGAAGCAGTACGGCTGGGGCGAGCTGGCCGCGGCCGCGGTGGGCGGCGGGGAACTGCGGACGGGCGCCGCCGACCCGACCGCCAGCGCGGCCACCCTGCTCGCCCTGGGCCGCATCTCCGCCTCGGCGGCCGCGCTGGGCCCGGACGGCGACGTGGTCGCGGCCGGCGCGGCCAAGCTCCTCTCCCAGCGGATCAGCGAGAGCGACGCCCTGCTGCCGCAGACGCTGCCCCGCGACGGATCGCAGGCGGAGCGCGCCGACCCGCGGCGCAACCAGGCGGTGATCCTCTCCGAGCAGGCCGCGGCCGCCCACAACACCGCCCACCGCGACGCGCACCTGTCGCTCTTCTACCCGAAGGACGGCGCCCCGCTGCTCGACTACCCGTACACGCTGGTGGACGAGGCGCACCTGGACCTGGACGAGAACCGCGCGGTGATGCGCTTCCTGCAGCTCCTCGGCGACGAGGACGGCGGCCGGGCGCTGGCCCGGCACGGCTTCCGGGACCCGCACGCCGCCGCCTCGCCCGCGGTGGTGCGGGCGGCCGGCGGGGACCCGGCCCAGCCCGTGGGCGCCACCCTCGCGCAGCCGCCGACCGGCAAGGACCTCCAAGAGGCGCTGGCCATGTGGACCATCACCGTGCAGAGCGCCCGGCTGACCACGGTGGTCGACGCCTCGGGTTCCATGGCCGCGCCGGTACCGGGCCACGGCGACCGCTCCCGGATGGAGGTCACCCGCGGCTCACTGCTCCAGGGGCTGGCCACCTTCACCCCGGACGACGAGATCGGACTGTGGGAGTTCGCCACCCGGCTCGACGGCCCCCGGGACTACCGCCGGCTGGTCCCCACCCGGCGGCTCGGCGAGCAGGAGGACGACGGCTCCACCCAGCGGCAGCGCCTGGTCGCGGCCTTCGACGCGCTGACCCCCGAACCGGACGGCGCCACCGGCCTGTACGACACCGCCCTGGCCGCCTACCAGGAGGCCCGCGACTCCTACCGGTTCGGCAAGTTCAACGCCCTGGTGATCCTGACCGACGGGGTCAACGAGGACCCCGGCTCCCTCACCCGCGCCGCCCTGGTCAAGCGGCTCGAGGAACTGCGGGACCCCCAGCGGCCGGTACCGCTGATCGCGCTGGCGATCGGCCCGGACGCCGACCTCGGCGAGCTCGGGCCGATCGCGGCCGCGACCGGCGGGGGCGCCTACCGGGTCAACGACCCCACCCAGATCCACACGGTCATCCTCAAGGCCATCACGGCCGTCGGGCGGGGCTGACCCCGGCCGGGGCCGGCAGCTCCTCGTCGGGCAGCCCCAGCGGCCAGGTGTGCACGGGATCGCCCCGGTGGCTCAGCTCCGCGTACCGGCGGGTCAGCGCGGCGAGCGCGGCCTCCCGGCGCATCCCCGCCGAGCGGGCCCGGTGGTACGTCTCCACCTGCCAGGTCGCGCCGTTGGCCCGGCGGCGGCAGCGCTCCTCGATGATGCCGAGGTAGTGGTCCCGGTCGGCCGGTTCGATGCCCCAGGCGTCCAGGCCGTCCGCCGCCATCGGCAGCAGCTCGTCGAGGACCAGCTGCGCGGCGGGCACCGCGGCCAGGCCCCCGCCCCGACCGCGCCGGGGCCAGCGCAGCCGGGCGTCGATGCCGTACCGGCAGGCCGCGTCGAAGTTGGCCTCCGCCTCCGCGAAGGGCATCCGGGTCCACACCGGACGCGGCTCCTCGGCCAGGGTGCGCACCAACCCGTAGTAGAAGGCGGCGTTGGCGACCACGTCGGCGACGGTGGGGCCGGCCGGCAGCACCCGGTTCTCCACGCGCAGGTGCGGCATGCCGTCGGCGACCCCGTACACCGGCCGGTTCCAGCGGTAGACCGTGCCGTTGTGCAGCACCATCTCCTGGAGCCGCGGCACCCCGCCCTCGGCCAGCACCCGCAGCGGCTCCTCCTCGTCGCAGATGGGCAGCAGGGCCGGGAAGAAGCGGACGTTCTCCTCGAAGAGCTCGTACGCCGACTCCACCCACCGCTCGCCGAACCAGGTGCGCGGCCGCACCCCCTGGGCCTGCAGCTCGGGCGGCCGGGTGTCGGTGGCCTGGGTGAACAGCGGCGGCCGGGACTCCCGCCACAGTTCGCGGCCGAAGAGGAAGGGGGAGTTGGCGCCCACCGCGATCTGGGCCGCGGTGACGCACTGCGCGGCGTTCCAGACGGCCGCGAACCGGGCCGGGGTGACCTGGAGGTGCAGCTGCACCGAGGTGCAGGCGGCCTCCGGCACGATCGAGGTGGAGGTGCAGGCCAGCCGCTCGACCCCCTCGATGTCCAGGGTGAAGTCCTCTCCCCGGGCCGTGATGATCTGCTCGTTCAGCAGCGAGTACCGGTCCACGTCGGAGAGGTTCGCCGCGACCGCGTCGGCATGGGCGATGGTCGGCAGAATTCCGATCATCACCACTCCGGCGTCGACCTCCGCGGCCATCCGGTGGGCATACCCGAGTCCGGTGCCGAGCTCTTCGGCGAGCCGGTCGAAAACACGCCCTTCCAACCGGTGCGGGACGACGTTCACTTCCAGGTTGAACATGCCGAGTTCGGTCTGGAAATCCGGACTCGCTATTCGGTCCAGCACTTGTGCATTCATCATGCGCGGCAGTCCGTCGGAACCCGCGAGGTTCAGCTCGATCTCCAGCCCCATCAGATTCTTCGGGCGATCGAACCTCTTCTCCGCCAGAAGCCGCTCCAGTCCCTCGAGGCACTCGTGAAGCTTCCTCCGATACCGTTGCCGATCGGACAGGTCGAATCCGCCTGCCACGACCTTCTCCCCCATCGAAGCGTCCCTCCTCGAGTGGCCCGCCCCGGGCCCGGGGCGGACTGTACGGTCGATGATGCCCCGGGGCGGTGATCGATAACGCCGGGGGCGGACGGCTGGCGGACAGCGCGCGCCGGTTTGGCCGAAGCAGCGCTTCGGCACGTTCTCCGGGCACATGACAAAAATCCACGGCACCGCGCACATTTCCTTTGCCCGTGCCGATTCCGGCGAACGGCGCTTTCCAGCCGAGCGGTCGTCCGGTAACCTCCGAGCTCAGCGAGACTTATGCGCGAGCGAGCGGCACGGAATCCCACACGGCGGGACCGGTAAGCGCCTTGCCGGCAATAGCCAGGAGAGGTACCCGAAACACCGCGTGAACACGTGTCGTATAAACTCCGCAAACGAGGCAGAGAGTTGGCGCCCGGCCATTGCCCCACAGCCCCCCTCTGGCCCCAGAATGCGACAGCGCCGTCCCCGCACCTGCCCCGCACCTCCCCTCCCACGTGAGAGGCGACCCACTATGCCGCTGCATGTTTCCACGGCCCCCGCGCCCGCCCTGCGCAGCGTTCTCGCGGCACTCGGTTCCGCCACGGCCGTCCAGGCGCACACCCCCGCCCTGCGCGCCCTCCAAGGACCGCTGACCCCCGAACTCCCGCTCCCGGTGCACGTCCTGGACCGGCTCGGACTCTCCGAGCCCGCGGCCGCCGGCCGCCCGCCGCGCACCCGGCTCACCGGCTGGCGGTTCCTGATCCGCAGCGGCGAGCGGTACGTGGCCGCGGCCGACACCATGCTGACCCCGGACGGCTGGGCCTTCTCCCACTTCTTCGAGGGCCCCTACGTCGCCGCCACCGAACGCGCCCTGCACCAGGCGGAATCCGCCGGCGCGCACTACCAGCCGCGACTGCTCTCGGTGCCGGAGCTGTACATGATCACGCTGTGGCTGCACCGCGCCGCCGGGGCCGACCCGGCGTCCGGCCTGCCGGCCCCCGCGGACCTGCTGGTGCCGTTGGCCCCCGCGCCGCCCGGGATCGCTGCCTACCGCCCGCACCCGGTGTCCGAGCTGCTGCCCGTCCTCACTCATCGCCTCGCACCCCCCGTCCTGGCCACTCCTGCCTGATCCGGGTACGCCATACGGACTAGCCCGCCGGGACCACGCGCGAACCACCTGAACCGACCGGGGAGTTGGCTGAACCGCCCGCAAGGGTGATGCGTCATCAATCAGTGGGGACAGCTGCCGGGAAATCCCTGCGGAGCGACCGCCGTGGGGCAACACTGGGGTCCTGCTCCCGCTTTTGCGGGAAGACCCCTTCTACTGGGGAACTGACCGACCGATTGACGGGGGGGCGGCCATGAACACCGATTCGAGCCGCAGGACGACACTCACCACTCCGCAGCGAAAGAACGCATCCATGTGCCAGCACCAGCCAGCCTGCCCTTCAGCCGACTCCGCCGACCGGGAGGCGGCCCGGCTCCTGGCGCACCACCCCGAGCAGGGCTGGAGCCTGCTGTGCAACGGCGTCCTCGTCTTCGAGGACACCGGTGAGCTGCTGCCGGACGGCCAGATCATCGCACCGCACCGCCCGCTGGCGGCCACCCAGGTCGCCCGGGCCGCCTGACCGGCACACCACCACGGGCGCGGCGACCCGGCAGGCCGCACCCGCAGCACGCCGAGGGGCCGGCCCGGAGAGGAATCTCCGGGCCGGCCCCTTACGTCGTCCACCGCCCGCCGGGCGGCAGCGGTCAGTTGTCGTACTCGTCCAGCGGCGGGCAGGAGCAGACCAGGTTGCGGTCGCCGAAGGCGCCGTCGATCCGGCGCACCGGCGGCCAGTACTTGTCCGCCGGGGAGACGCCGGCCGGGAAGACCGCCTCGTCACGGGTGTACGGGTGGTTCCACTCGCCGCCCAGCGCCGCCGCGGTGTGCGGGGCGTTGTGCAGCGGGTTGTCGTCGGCCGGCCACTCGCCGCCGGCGACCCGCTCGACCTCGCCGCGGATCGCGATCATCGCGTCGCAGAAGCGGTCCAGCTCGTACAGGTCCTCGGACTCGGTGGGCTCGATCATCAGCGTGCCGGCCACCGGGAAGGACATGGTCGGCGCGTGGAAGCCGTAGTCGATCAGGCGCTTGGCGATGTCGTCGACGCTGACGCCGGTCTCCTTCGAGAGCGGACGCAGGTCGATGATGCACTCGTGCGCGACCAGGTCGCCCGGGCCGGTGTAGAGCACCGGGTAGTGCGGCTCCAGGCGCTTGGCGATGTAGTTGGCGCCGAGCACCGCGACCTGGGTGGCGCGCTTGAGGCCCTCGCCGCCCATCAGCCGCACGTACGACCAGGAGATCGGCAGGATGCCGGCGGAGCCCCAGGGGGCGGCCGAGATCGGGCCGACACCGGTGGCCGGGCCGGCGGTGGGCTGCAGCGGGTGGTTCGGCAGGTACGGCGCGAGGTGCGCGCGGACGCCGACCGGGCCGACGCCCGGGCCGCCGCCGCCGTGCGGGATGCAGAAGGTCTTGTGCAGGTTCAGGTGCGAGACGTCGCCGCCGAAGTGACCCGGCTTGGCCAGGCCGACCAGGGCGTTCAGGTTGGCGCCGTCGACGTAGACCTGGCCGCCGGCCTCGTGCACCTGGGCGCAGATGTCGGCGACGTGCTCCTCGAACACACCGTGCGTGGACGGGTAGGTGATCATCAGTACCGCGAGCTCGTCGCGGTACTGCTCGATCTTGGCGCGCAGGTCGTCCGTGTCCACCTCGCCGTCGTCGGCGGTCTTGACCACGACCACCTTCATGCCGGCCATCACGGCGCTGGCGGCGTTGGTGCCGTGCGCGGAGGACGGGATCAGGCAGATGGTGCGCTGCTCGTCGCCGTTGGCGCGGTGGTAGGCGCGCACGGCCAGCAGGCCGGCCAGCTCGCCCTGGGAGCCGGCGTTGGGCTGGATCGAGACCTTGTCGTAGCCGGTGACCTCGCAGAGACGTTCCTCCAGCTCGTTGATGAGCGTGGCGTAGCCCTGGGCCTGGTCGATCGGCGCGAAGGGGTGCAGCTGGCCGAACTCGGGCCAGGTGACCGACTCCATCTCGGTGGTGGCGTTGAGCTTCATCGTGCAGGAGCCCAGCGGGATCATGCCCCGGTCCAGCGCGTAGTCGCGGTCCGCGAGCTTGCGCAGGTAGCGCAGCATCGCGGTCTCGGAGCGGTGCTGGTGGAAGACCGGGTGGGTCAGGTAGCCGTCGGTGCGCAGCAGCGCCTGCGGCAGGGCGTCGCCGGTGGCGGCGTCCAGCGCCTCGAGGTCGGCCTCGGCGCCGAAGGCGGCCCAGACCGCGGCCAGCTGCTCGCGGCCGGTGGTCTCGTCACAGGACATCGAGACGTGGTCGGCGTCGACGAGGTACAGGTTGACCCCGCCCTGGCGGGCGGCGGCGACGACCTCGGCGGCGCGGCCGGGGACGCGCGCGGTGAGGGTGTCGAAGTAGCTGCCGTGCACCAGCTCCACACCGGCCGCCGTCAGGCCCGCGGCCAGCAGGGTGGCGTAGCGGTGGGTGCGCTGGGCGATCTGGCGCAGGCCGTCCGGGCCGTGGTAGACGGCGTACATGCCGGCCATCACGGCCAGCAGCACCTGCGCGGTGCAGATGTTGCTGGTGGCCTTCTCGCGGCGGATGTGCTGCTCGCGGGTCTGCAGCGCCAGGCGGTAGGCCTTGTTGCCGTCCGCGTCCACGGACACGCCGACCAGGCGGCCGGGCAGCGAGCGGGCGTGCTTCTCCTGGACGGCCATGTAACCGGCGTGCGGGCCGCCGAAGCCCATCGGGACGCCGAAGCGCTGGGTGGTGCCGACGGCGATGTCCGCGCCGAGGGAGCCCGGCGAGGCCAGCAGGGTCAGGGCCAGCAGGTCGGCGGCGACGGTGACGATCGCACCCAGGCCGTGCGCCTGCTCGATGACCGGCTTGATGTCGCGGACCGCACCGGAGGCGCCCGGGTACTGGAGCAGCACGCCGAAGACGCCGCGCTCGGCGATCTCGGCCGGGATGCCCGCGGAGAGGTCGGCGACGACGACCTCGACACCGGTCGGCTCGGCGCGGGTCTCGATCACCGCGATGGTCTGCGGCAGCGCGTCGGCGTCGACGAGGAAGACCCCGCCCTTGACCTTGCCCACGCGGCGGGCCAGCGTCATGGCCTCGGCCGCGGCGGTGCCCTCGTCCAGGAGGGAGGCGCCGGAGGTCGGCAGCCCGGTCAGGTCGGCGACCACGGTCTGGAAGTTGATCAGCGCTTCCAGCCGGCCCTGGGAGATCTCCGGCTGGTACGGCGTGTACGCGGTGTACCAGGAGGGGTTCTCCATGACGTTGCGCAGGATCACCGGCGGGGTGAAGGTGCCGTAGTAGCCGAGGCCGATCATCGGCGCCAGCACCTCGTTGCGGGCGGCGAGGGAGCGGAGCTCGGCCAGCACCTCGGCCTCGGTGCGGGCACCGGGGAGGTTCAGCGCCTCGGCGCTCTTGATCACGTCCGGCACAGCGGCCGCCGTGAGCTCGTCGAGCGAGCCGTAGCCGACCTGGGCGAGCATCTTGGCCTGGGCCTCGGCGTCGGGGCCGATGTGGCGCTGCTCGAAGGGGATGCCGCGCTCCAGGTGGGAGAGCGGAAGACGACTGGCGGTCATGGGCGGAGGCCTCCTGGTCTGACGACCTGCGAGGGGTACCACGGCGCGGGCACCCGAACGGCCTCCCCCTCTGTCATCTCAACCTGAGAGCTTCACCGGCAGACCCCGAAGAGGGCATGCCGGCTTTCACCGTCGGTGAGGAGGGGTTCCGGCACACCGGTCCGACGCCCGCCCTGCTTTCCAGAGTGGCCTCATCCGTGCGGTACGTCTGCCTGAGAGATTCCGGGGAGGATTTGCTCCTTCGGCGCCTCCGGTGAACTGGATCGGAGGACTCTCCCGCGCGGGGTCAACAGCCGGAAACCAGACTACCAGCGAGGTTCCTGGGACCTCCCTCGAGTGGCCCCCTCTCCGAATATGCACTTTTGTAGTCTTTACGGAGGAGTTGCGACCAAATGGAGGGACCGTGCAGACCGACATCGATCCGCGCAGCCTGATCGGCCGCAAGGCGTTCGACCGCAATGGCACCAAGATCGGGACCGTGGACGAGGTGTACCTCGACGACGCCACGGGCGAGCCGGAATGGGCCGCCGTCCGCACCGGTCTCTTCAGCCGGGACGCCTTCGTCCCCCTGGAGCCCAGCGAGGTCGTGGGCGACACCCTGCGGGTGCCCTTCGAACGCTCCCTGATCAAGGACGCCCCCGACTTCGGCGTCGGCCGGCACCTCTCCCCCGAGCAGGAACTCCAGCTCTACCACCACTACGGACTGGACGTCTCACTGCCCGGCGAGGTCTCCGCCGCCGCCCCCGACCGCGACTTCGGCCGGCTCGCCGGCGACGACGGGGCCTGAGCCGGCCGCCCCGGATCCACCAGCGGCAGCGGGTCGGACGGCACCAGCTCCGGATCGTCGACCTTGAACGTACGCACCCGGCCCGGCTGCGCCGAGCCGGGCTCCTCGAACCGGACGGTCACCCGCCCCACCCCGCTGCCCTGCACCCAGCCCGCGCCGTACTCGCTGTGCCGGACGTCGCTGCCGGCCGGCCAGCGCCGCTCCGGCGCCGGCTCCTCCTCGGCCGCCGCCACCGGCCCCTCGGCCCCGCCCGGACCCGGCGCAAGGCCTTCCGGGGGCGCCCCCGGCTCCCCGGCCGCGCCCTCCGCCGAGGCCTCGGCGAACTGCGCGAACAGGTCCTCCTGGGTGTAGTCGGCCAGCCCGGAGACGCCCACCCCCAGCAGCCGCACCCCGCCGGTGGTGTCCACCGCGTCCAGCAGCCGCCCGGCCGCCTCCCGCACCACCGCAGGGTCGTCCGTGGGCCCCCGCAGCGTCTCGGAGCGGGTCAGCGTCGAGAAGTCGAACCGCCGCACCTTCAGCACGATGGTCCGCCCCGAGTGCCCCGAGCCGCGCAGCCGCTGCACGCACCGGTCCGCCAGCCGCTGGACCTCGTACCGGATCCGCACCCGGTCGTGCAGGTCCACGTCGAAGGTGTCCTCCACCGACACCGACTTCGCGTCCCGCTCCGCGACCACCGCGCGGTCGTCCCGGCCCAGCGCCATGCGGTACAGCGCGACCCCGTGCGCCCGGCCCAGCAGCCGCACCAGCTCGTCCTCGCCCGCCTCGGCCAGCTCCCCCACCGTGGTCATCCCGGCCCGCCGCAGGTGCTCCCCCGTGGCCGGCCCCACGCCCGGCAGGGTGCGCACCGGCATCGGTGCCAGCAGCTCCCGCTCGGTCCCCGGGGGTATCAGCACCAGCCCGTCCGGCTTGGCCTCCTCGGAGGCGATCTTGGCGAGCATCTTCGACCCGGCCAGCCCCACCGACCCGCTCAGCCCCGTCACCGCCCGGATGTCCGCCCGCAGCCGCTCCCCGGCCGCCCGCGCCCCGGCCTCGTCGAAGGCCACCCCGCCGGCCTCCAGGTCCACGAACGCCTCGTCCAGGCTCAGCGGCTCCACCAGCGGCGACAGCCCCCGCAACAGCTCCATGACCTGGTCGCTGACCGACCGGTAGAGGTGGAAGCGCGGGTAGAGGTACGCGCCGTTCGGGCACAGCCGCCGGGCCTGCGCCGTCGGCATCGCCGAATGCACCCCGAACCGCCGCGCCTCGTACGAGGCCGTGGCCACCACCCCGCGCGGCCCCAGCCCCCCGACGATCACCGGCTTCCCGCGCAGGCTGGGCTTGGACGCCTGCTCCGCGGCGGCGAAGAAGGCGTCCATGTCCAGATGCAGGATGGTCGGTGCGGCTCTCACGACGCTGATGCTGCCTCACGCCACTGACAACGCCCCGCAAGACCCTCCGGGGCGGCCCGGGGGCCGGCCCCGGGGCTCAGACCGCCCGGTTGCGGCGGCGGGCCAGCTCGTCGGCCGGGTTGTGGCCGACCAGGGTCTCGCCGGTGTCCACCCGCTCGCCGTGCAGCTGGGACAGGGCGTGCTCCACGTCCCGCCAGACCACGCCCACCGCGATCCCGAAGACGCCCTGACCGCCCTGGAGCAGTCCCACGACCTCGTCCGGGGAGGTGCACTCGTAGACGGTCGCGCCGTCGCTCATCAGCGTCATCCGGTCCAGGTCGGAGAAGCCCCGGGCGCGCAGGTGCTGGACGGCGGTGCGGATGTTCTGCAGCGCCACCCCGGTGTCCAGGAAGCGCTTGACGATCTTCAGGACGACGACGTCCCGGAAGCTGTAGAGCCGCTGGGTGCCCGATCCGTAGGCCGGACGCACGCTCGGCTCCACGAGCCCGGTCCGCGCCCAGTAGTCCAGCTGCCGGTACGTGATACCGGCCGCGGCACAGGCCGTCGGCCCCCGGTATCCGATCCCCTCCGACGCCGGGTCCTCGTTGACCACTGCGGGTTCCTGCCGGCGCGCGGAGCCCACCGCGCCGCCGTAGAGCGGGTACGGCCCGCTGTCCCCCGCACTCCGCGCGGGGGTGCCCCCGGTCGTACCGTCGCCGCTGATTCTCACGCCGACCCTCCGTCCTTGACCTGCCCAACTCGACGGTAGGCAGTCACCAGGGGTGCGTCAACGATCGCCACACTCGGCACGCCGAGTGATAATCACCCTGAGAGTGGTTTCGCGTACCTCTCCGCGGGAAAGGCTACTCGAATGCCTTGAGCAACCATGGAGCGCTTCTCAGCCGCTCCCGGCGCCTCAGCCGCTCCCCGTGCCGAAGTCCTCCGGGGAGATCTGGTCCAGGAACTCCCGGAACTTCTCCACCTCGTCCTCCTGCTCGTCCGGAATCGCGATGCCGGCGTCGTCCAGCACGCCGTCGCTGCCGTAGATCGGCGTCCCCGTGCGCAGCGCCAGCGCTATGGCGTCGGACGGCCGCGCGCTCACCTCCACGCCGCTGGCGAAGACGAGCTCCGCGTAGAAGACGCCCTCCCGCAGGTCCGTGATCCGGACCTCGCTCAGCTCCTCGCCCAAGGCGTCCAGGACGTCCTTGAAGAGGTCATGGGTCAGCGGCCGCGGCGGGGCCATGCCCTGCTGTGCGAAGGCGATCGCGGTCGCCTCTCCCGGACCGATCCAGATGGGAAGGTACCGGTCGCCTCCCACTTCACGCAGGAGCACGATCGGTTGGTTGGAGGGCATTTCCACCCGGACACCCACAACGTCGAGCTCGTTCACACAGCAACCCTAGGACCTGCCGTGCGGGTTTGGGTAGTCGGGCACCCCCCGGGTCAGTGCAGCCGCACCCCGAGGGCGCTCTCCACCAGGGCTCCGTGCAGCCGCACGGACAGCCCGGCGAGCTCTTTCATGGTCGCTTCGGCGTGCGCCCTGGTCTGCGGGTTGCGGTGCCGGCGCAACGGTGCCACCACCTGCTCCACCAGGCCCGCCTCCCGCTCCGCGGCCGCCTTCATGGCCCGCAGGTGCCGCGGCTCCACACCGAATCGGCCCAGGTCGGCCACGAGTTTGGCGACGGTCAGCGCCTCCGCCTCGAAACCGCCGTCGGCCGACTCGGCCAACAGGCCGTACGACTCCCACTCGGCGAGCTGGGCCTCGTCCACCTCGGCCGCCGCCAGCAGCTCCGCACGGCCGACCCTGGCCACCGTGGGCCGGTCCGCACCGCCGTCGATCACCCCGAGCACGGCATCGCCCTGCGGCGAGGGCGCGGGAATCCTGACCGGCTCGCCCCGGTCCGCGGCGTCCAGCTGCTCGCGGATCACCTTCAGCGGCAGGTAGTGGTCGCGCTGCAGCCGCAGGATGCGGGCCAGTCGCGTCACGTCGTCGGGGCTGAACTTGCGGTACCCGGACGGCGTGCGCCGGGGCTCGACAAGCCCCTCGGCCTCCAGGAACCGGATCTTCGAAATGGTCACTTCGGGAAACTCGTCCCGCAGCTGGTTGAGCACCGAACCGATGCTCAACAGCCGCCCGGCCGAGCCGGCGGTGCCGTTTCCGGCACCGCCCGTCGGTGTACGCAGCATGGACCTTCCCTGGGGGTCGCTCCCCCCGGACCCGTCCGGGGGAAGGTCAGATGCCTCGCTGGGACGCGTAGAAGACCAGCCGGTACTTGCCGATCTGCACCTCGTCACCGGCGGTGAGCACGACCGAGTCGATCGGCTCCCGGTTGACGTACGTGCCGTTCAGGCTGCCGACGTCCGAGACCGTGAAGCGGCCGTCCTGGCCCCTGCGGAACTCGACGTGCCGCCGGGAGACCGTGACGTCGTCCAGGAAGATGTCGCTCTGCGGGTGCCGTCCGGCCGTGGTCAGCTCGCCGTCCAGGAGGAAGCGGCTGCCCGAGTTCGGCCCGCGCCGCACGATCAGCAGGGCCGAGCCCGCCGGCAGGGCGTCCACCGCGGCCTGGGCCTCGGGAGACAGGGACGGCAGGGCGTGCTGGCCGGTCATCTCCGCCTCGTAGGCCTCCAGGCCCGAGATCGAGATGGTCGACGTGGTCTCCGAGGCACGCTCCGGCGTCAGACCCGGCCGCAGCGGTGCGCCGCAGTTCGAGCAGAAACGGCTGTCCTCGCCATTGCGGTGCCCGCACCTGCCGCACACCAACATGGACGGCTCCTCGCGCCGCGGCTGCCCCGCGGAGGCATGGGTGGCGTACGGATCGGGGGCAAACCCTCCACCCGCACTTGAGGTTGATGGTTCACCGAAACCTATGCGTCCGGACCCTGCCGGGTCAACGGACGACGCGCCCGGCGCGCCCGGAATGTCACCGGACCCCGCGACCTCGTCACGGAACAGCGGGCGATCGCCCTGCTGCTCCGCGTCACCGTGACGCGCGGCGCGGTGCTTGTTGCCGCTGTCCTCACGCGCCTTCTTGCCGAACAACTTCTCAAACAACTTCACGGGCGATTCCCCTTGACCGAAACAGACCCGCCCGTGGGGCAGGACGAACCCTGAATGCACACACCTGCCGACCCGGACATTCTCACAACGTCCGCAACCACCAGACAGTTTCCACCACGCACCACCCGATCGGTGCGCCGACCCCCCGCAAGCCTCCGCCCACGTGGGCCGCACCACACTGCGCCCCGCCTCACGACGATGACGACCGAGCGTAGTCAGGCTGCTTCGCCGCCCGCAAGGCGTCGACGACGATCTTCGCCGACTGCTCCACGGATGCGGTGGCCTGCTCCTTCTCCAGGGTCTGGATGACCCCTCCCGGGATGTTCAACGCCGGCTCCAGGTCCTGCGGCTTGCCGATGACCTTGAACTCATAAGGCTGTGTGATCTTCCGACCGTCGACGGAGATCCCGCCGTCCGCATCGGCGAAGTACGTGTCGGCGACCACCCGCACGCCGTTGACCTGGATCGCCTCGGCCCCGGCCGCCCGCAGCTCCTGGACCGCGTCCAGCAGCATGTCGGGCTCCACGAGGTGCTTGGCGTCACCGACCCGCAGCGTGATCCCGGGCCCCTCCGCCGCGACCGAGCCCGCCAGGATGCCCAGTTGGCGCTCCTTCTCCACGGTCTGCTTGCGGGCCTCCTCGGCCTGGTCCGAGCTGGTCTCCAGCTCCCGCTTCTGGTCGTCCAGCCGCTGCTTCTCGTCCTCCAGCCGCTTCGTCCGGCCGTCGAGTTCGTCGAGGATGCGGACCAGGTCCTCCTGACGGGCCCCGCGCAGCGCGTTCGAGTCGCTGTTGGACCGCACCTGGATGGCCAGCCCCAGCCCCAGCACGAACAGCAGCAGCGCCACGACCAGTTGCGCACGGGTCACCCGCGGCGGCCACAGCCCCGCGGCCAGCCGCTGCCGCCCGGTCTGCTGCTCCGGTGCCGGCGGCGGGACGGGCACGCCGTCCTCGGGCCCCTGCGGGGCGGTGTTCTCGCTCATCGGCCTCACGCCCGGAAGACGTGCCGGCGGATGGCCGCCGCGTTGGAGAAGATGCGGATGCCGAGCACGACCACCACACCCGTCGACAACTGGGCGCCCACGCCGAGCTTGTCACCGAGGAAGACGATCAGCGCGGCCACCACCACGTTCGACAGGAACGACACCACGAAGACCTTGTCCACGAAGATCCCGTCGAGCATCGCCCGCAGACCGCCGAACACCGCGTCCAGCGCGGCCACGACGGCGATCGGAAGGTAGGGCTCGACCACGGCCGGCACCTCGGGCCGGACCAGAAGTCCGACCACCACGCCCACCACGAGGCCCAGTACGGCGATCACGATGCACCCTTCTTCGGTTCTGCGGTACGTACGATCAGGCTCGACGCGGCCGGCAGCCGTACGTCGTCCTCCTTGGAGACGCTGAAGCGGATCCCGTAGTTCTCCTGCAACACGTGCAGGTACTGGCCGTCCACGCTGTCCTGGAAGTCCGTGCTCAGCCGGTTCTTGTCCCCCACCGCCAGCACCTCGTACGGGGGCACCAGCGGCCGGTTGTCGACCAGTATCGCGTCACCCGCCGCGCGGATCGCCGACAGCGAGGTCAGCCGCTGCCCGTTGATCGACACGGCCTCCGCCCCGGCCTGCCACAGGCCGTTGACGATCCGCTGCATGTCCCGGTCCCGGACCCGCCCGGTGTCCGAGAAGCCGCTGCTCTCCCGGGGACCCCCGCCACTCTGGTCCACGGCGCCCTTGGCGTCGTCCACCGTCAGCTTCAGGCCCGGACCGTGCACCTCGGTCGCCCCCGACAGCAGCGCGACCAGTTCGCCCTGGTCACCGCCGTGCTGCTTGAGCGCCTCCCGCTGCCGGCCGGCCACCTCGGCGCGCAGCCCCTCGATGTCCTTCTCCAGGCCGTCGGCCTTGGCCGTGGCCGCATCGACCCGGCTGATCAGCTCCTCGCGCTCCTTGGCGATCACCGGAGCCGATATCCGCGCCTGCGCGGCACCCAGGGTGACGACCATCGCGGCCAGCACCAGGCCGGCCGCCAGCCCGAGCTTCGCCTTCAGCGTCCGGGGCAGTCCCGTGGTGCCCTCGGCCGCCCGGCGGGCCGACGCCTCGGCGTATCCCTCGTCCAGGCTGTGGTCCATCACGTGCGTCAGCAGCGACATGGACGCGTCCGGACGCGAGGGCCCGGGGGCCGAGCTCCGGTGGGGGGGCGGCTGCGACATGCGGCACATCGTCGCACGTCGTACGCGCCGACACCGAATGCACCCGCAACGCGGGCCGGGACGGCACCCACCGCCGTCCCGGCCCGCCCGCGGCACCTACCGGCCGGCGCCCTCGACGACGGCCGACCACTCGTCCAGCAGCGCCTGCGCCGAGGCGTCGTCGGGCCCCTCGGCCCACAGGTGCGTCACGGCCTCCGCCGGGTCCGGCAGCACCAGCGCCCAGCGCCCGTCCGCCTCGACCACCCGGACACCGTCCGTCGTGTCCACCGTGCGCTGCCCGGCCGCCTCCACGACCCGGCGCATGACCAGGCCCTTCACCGCCCAGGGCGTGGCCAGGTCGCGCTTGAGGACATGGGCTCGCGGTATCCGCGCATCGATCTGGCTCACCGTGAGCTGCGTCCGCGCCACCAGACCGATCAGCCGCACGAAGGCCGCCGCCCCGTCGAAGACACTGCTGAACTCGGGCACGATCAGCCCGCCCCGCCCGTCACCGCCGAAGATGGTGGTCTCCGCCCGGCCCACCCGGGTCAGGTCGTCGGGCGAGGTGGTCGTCCACTCGACCTGCGTGCCGTGGTACGCCGCCACCTGCTCCGCGATGCGCGTGGTGGTCACCGGCAGCGCCACCTTGCCGCTGCGCCGCTCGGCCGCCACCAGGTCCAGCATCACCAGCAGCGCCCGGTCGTCCTCGATGATCCGGCCCCGCTCGTCGACCAGCGAGATCCGCTCGCCGACCGGGTCGAAGCGGACCCCGAACGCGGCCCGCGCCGAGGCGACCATCTCGCCCAGCCGCACCAGGCCCGAGCGCCGGGACTCGGCGGTCTCGGTGGGCCGCGCCTCGTCGAGACCCGGGTTGATCGTCAGCGCGTCCACCCCGAGCCGGCCCAGCAGGCTGGGCAGCACCAGGCCGGCGCTGCCGTTCGAGGCGTCGACCACGACCTTCAGCCCGGACTCCGCGATCCCCGTGATGTTCACCCGGCGCAGCAGCGACCCGGTGTACGAGTCGAAGACGCTGGAGGGGAACTGCAGGTCGCCGATCTCACCCGGGAACGCCCGCCGGTACTCCTGGCGCGCGTAGACCCGGTCCAGCTTGCGCTGCCCGGCCGCCGAGAGGTCCGCGCCCCGCTCGTCGAAGAACATGATGTCGACGGAGTCCGGCACCCCGGGACTGGTCCGGAGCATGATCCCGCCGGCGCTGCCGCGCGCGGTCTGTTGCCGGGCCACCGGCAGCGGGACGTTCTCCAGGTCGCGCACGTCGATCGCACTGGCCTGCAGCGCCGAGATCACGGCGCGCTTGAGGGCGCGCGCGCCGCGGGAGTGGTCGCGCGCCGTGGTGACGGTCGCCCCCTTCTTGAGCGTGGTCGCGTACGCCCCGGCCAGCCGCACCGCCAGCTCGGGGGTGATCTCCACGTTCAGGATCCCGGAGACGCCACGGGCTCCGAAGAGGTGCGCCTGGCCCCGGGACTCCCAGATGACGGAGGTGTTGACGAAGGCGCCGGCCTCGATCGTCTTGAAGGGGTAGACGCGGACGTTGCCCTGGATGATGGACTCCTCGCCCACCAGGCACTCGTCGCCGATGACGGCGCCGTCCTCGATCCGGGCGGCCCGCATGATGTCGGTGTTCTTGCCGATCACGCAGCCGCGCAGGTTGCTGTGCTGGCCGATGTACACGTTGTCGTGGACCACGGCCCGGTGCAGGAAGGCACCGCTCTTGACGACCACGTTGGAGCCGACGACCGTGTGCTCGCGGATCTCGACCCCGGCCTCGACCTTGGCGTAGTCGCCGATGTAGAGCGGGCCGCGCAGCACGGCGTCGGGGTGCACCTCGGCGCCCTCGGCGACCCAGACGCCCGGGGAGATCTCGAAGCCGTCCATCTCGACCTCGACCCGGCCCTCGAGCACGTCGGCCTGGGCCTTCACGTAGCTCTCGTGGGTGCCCACGTCCTCCCAGTAGCCCTCGGCCACGTAGCCGTAGATCGGCCGGCCTTCCTTCATGAGCTGCGGGAAGACGTCGCCGGACCAGTCCACCGGGACGTCGGGCTGGACGTAGTTGAAGACCTCGGGCTCCATGACGTAGATGCCGGTGTTCACGGTGTCCGAGAACACCTGGCCCCACGTCGGCTTCTCCAGGAAGCGCTCGACCTTGCCCTCTTCGTCGACGATGGTGATGCCGAATTCGAGGGGATTGGGCACCCGCGTCAGGCACACCGTGACCAGGGCGCCCTTTTCCTTGTGGAAGCGGATGAGGTCCGTCAGGTCGAAATCGGTGAGCGCGTCACCGGAGATCACCACGAACGCGTCGTCCTTGAGGGCTTCCTCGGCGTTCTTGACGCTGCCGGCGGTGCCGAGCGGCTTTTCTTCGTTGGCGTACGTGAGCTCCATGCCGAGCTCCTCGCCGTCACCGAAGTAGTTCTTGACCAGGGAAGCCAGGAACTGGACGGTGACCACGGTCTCGCTGAGCCCGTGGCGTTTGAGCAGCCTGAGCACGTGCTCCATGATCGGTCGGTTAGCCACCGGCAGGAGCGGCTTGGGCATGCTCGAGGTCATGGGGCGAAGGCGGGTGCCTTCGCCGCCGGCCATCACGACGGCCTTCATGTCGGAGCGGTCCTCCTTGAAGAGACGACGGTCCAGCCGATCAGACCCCACCCGGCCAGACGGCGCCTCGAGTCCTCGCTGACTTCGAGACGGGCTCAATCGGCCGTGGCGTCCGCCTTGACCAGGCGGCGGACCTGAACCACGTAAAGGATCCCTGCCCACCAATAGAGGGTTGTACCCCATCCGGCGAACGCCCATCCGAAAATGGACGCGGTCCACGCGAGCCATCCGCTGCCATCACTCAGGAGCAGCAACGGGAAGGCGTACATGAGGTTGAAGGTGGCCGCCTTCCCGAGGAAGTTCACCTGGGGCGGCGGATAGCCGTGGCGGCGCAGGATGAGCACCATCACGGCCAGCATCGCCTCGCGTGCGAAGAGTGCCGCGGTGAGCCACAGCGGCAGGATCTCCCGCCAGGTGAGGCCGATGAGCGTGGACACGATGTACAGCCGGTCCGCGGCCGGGTCGAGCAGCCGGCCGAGGTTGCTGATCTGGTTCCAGCGCCGGGCGAGCTTTCCGTCGAGGTAGTCACTCACTCCGCTGAGCATGAGCACGAAGAGCGCCCAGCCGTCCTCTTTGGTCAGAATGAGCCAGAGGAACACGGGCACGCCGACGAGGCGGGCCATGCTCAGGATGTTCGGAATGGTGAGGATTCGGTCCGTCTGGACCCGTGTCTCCTGGACCTCCACCCGGGGGCCTCCACTGGGAAACGTATGAACGATGCCCCCTGACCCTACAGGAGAACATCCGTGCCCAGAACGCAGAAAAGCCCCGCACCAGAAGGTGCGGGGCTTTCCCACAATGATTGTTCGGCGGCGTCCTACTCTCCCACAGGGTCCCCCCTGCAGTACCATCGGCGCTGAAAGGCTTAGCTTCCGGGTTCGGAATGTAACCGGGCGT